>CBJLAJ010000005.1:0-96685 GCA_966421005.1 uncultured Paraburkholderia sp. | reverse complement strand
GTATGGTCGAGCTCCGCCTCGACATCGAGATTGCGCTCGGCATGCATCCAAAGCTGCTCGGCGCCCTTGCGGTCTTCGAAGCGCAGCGCGTTCGCATGCGCCGCGGCGCCGCCCGGCGACGAGCGCGACAGCAGCCCGCTTTGCGTCGCATTCGCGGGCAGGCCCCATGGGGGCATCCGTTCGCCGTTATAGACGCGTCCGGTCACGATCGGATAGTCGGGATCGCCATTCAGAAAATCCACGACCACCTCATCGCCGATACGCGGGATCTGCACGCCGCCGAATCCGCTGCCCGCCCACGGGCTCGAAACACGCACCCAGCAAGACGAGTTCTCGTCGAACCGGCCGTAGCGGTCCCAGCGAAACTGCAGTTTCACGCGGCCGTATTGATCGGTCCAGATTTCCTCGCCTTTCGGACCGACCACGGTAGCCGTCTGAGGCCCGTTCGTGCGCGGGCGCGGCGTCGCACGCGGCGAGCGGTAAGGCAAGCTGTGCGGCTGTGCGAGAGCCACGGTGTCGTGCCGCACTTCGTCGTCGGCGCGCTCGCTCGCATAGGGGTTCTCCTGAAAGCGGTACTCGCAGCGCACGATCAGGTACTCGCGGTTCTGATCGATGCGCGGGCACCGCTCGAGCGTGAACCGATAGCCGGGCGCCATCCCGCGCACGTTGGTCGACGCGCTCGCCCGTTCGTGCTCAGCCTGCAGCTCTTCCAGCCTGACCCGGCCATAGTGTGTACCCGGCGCCTCGTCGCGATAGCCGCCCGGCCATTCGAATATCGCGTAACTGTCGTAGTCGTGCCCGCGCGGGTCCACGCGCTGCGCAAGCAGGTCCGCACGCGGCTTCGTGTAGTCGTAGTCCGTGGCCTGGTGCGTGCCGACGCTCACCTGTTGCCCCGGCTGCCAGCTGTCGATGTGCTCGCGATCGGCAATCGCGGTCCGGTCCGGTCCGATGAACGGGATCGTCGCGTAGCCCGGCAGCGTTTTGTGCGACCCCATCGCGTCGCAGAGTACGAGCGTGTGCGTCCCAACGGCATGCTCGAAGTAGTAGTAGATACCCTCCGTCTCCATGAGACGCGAGACGAACGCGGCGTCGGTCTCGTTGTACTGCACGCAGTATTCGCGTGGCGTATAGGTTTCGACAAGCCGGTTCTTGATCGGATAGCCATAAGGCGTCAGCACCTGCTGCACGATTTGCGGCACGGTCTGATTCTGGAAAATCCGACAATCGGCGCGGCGCGTGGCAAGCCATAGCCACGGGCGCACCACGAGCGTGTATCCGTAGTGCCGTGCCGCCCGCCGGCCGTGGAGCTGCGCGCGCGCCACGAGTCCGTTCAGATAGCGCGACGAACCGTCCTGCTGCTCGATGCGCACGGTGACAGCCTTGCCGAGCAGATCGGCCAGCGACAGGCTGTGACTGTCGGCAAGCGCCTCGATCCGGAATTCGAAGCATTGCCCGAGCATCTCCTCGCCTTCGAGGCGGTGGAACTTCAGCGTGTCGCCGAGCGGGCCGTCTAGCGTGAAGATTCTTGGCATGGGGCTTCCTTGTGCTCGAACCGGTAGACGAACTCGCCATCGGCGGCGCTCACCTCGATGGCCGCCAGCGATCGGCCTTCGAGCGCCGCCGTGAGCACTTCGCGGCTGATGCGGGTCAGAATCGTGTGGTTCAGAATCGCGTCGACCATGCGACCACCCGATTCGATCGTCTGGCATCGGTCGACGATCAGTGCGGTGGCCGACTCGGCGCAACGCAATTCGATGCGATGGTGATCCTCGATGCGGCGCTCGATACGGCGCAGCTGAAGCGCCACGATGCGTGCGAGCATCTCGTCGGTCAGCGGGAAGTACGGCACAACCGACAACCGTCCGAGCAACGCCGCAGGAAACACATCGAGCAACGGCTCCCGCAAGGCGTCGGCAAGCGTGCCCGCATCGGGCAGACGCTGCGGGTCGCGGCAAAGCTGCATCACGCGCTCCGTGCCGACATTCGACGTGAGGATGATCACCGTATTCCGGAAATCGATGAACCGCCCTTCGCCATCCTCCATCCAGCCCTTGTCGAATACCTGGAAAAAGATCTCGTGCACGTCACGGTGCGCTTTCTCGATTTCGTCGAGCAGCACCACGCTATATGGCCGGCGCCGCACCGCTTCGGTCAACACGCCGCCCTGGCCGTAGCCGACATAGCCGGGCGGCGCGCCCTTCAGCGTGGAAACGGTATGCGCCTCCTGAAACTCGCTCATATTGATCGTGATCAGGTTGTGTTCGCCGCCATACAACGTTTCGGCCAGCGCGAGCGCGGTCTCGGTCTTGCCCACACCGGACGGTCCGCACAGCAGAAATACGCCGTGCGGCTTCACGGGGTCGTCGAGCCGGGCGCGCGCGATCTGGATACGTTCGGCGATCGTTTCGACGGCATGGCGTTGTCCGATCACGCGTTCGCCAAGCGTGTCGGCAAGCCGCAACACGGCCTGCGTTTCATTACTGAGCATGCGGCCCAGCGGGATGCCGGTCCAATCCGCGACGACGGCGGCGACCGCATGGGTGTCCACCGCGGGCAGTACGAGCGGCGTCTCGCCTTGCAACTGAGCCAACTCGCGCAGCGCCGCGTCGACCTTGGCTTGCGTATCGGCGCGTGTCGAGGGGTCCGCCTCGCCTGCTCTCGATGCGTCGCCGAGCAGCTCGCCCCGCCAGGCGACGATGCGTGCCAGCGCCTCGCGCTCGGCCTGCCAGCGCGCGTCGAGCGCCGCGAGCGCGGTGGTTTCGCGATCGATCGTCGTATCGATCGCCGCGAGCCGCGCGCCGTCAGTCAGGCCGAGCGTCTGCTCGCGCTCGACCAGGGTGCGCTCGATGCGCAGGGTTGCGATCCGCTGCCGGGCATCCTCGATCGCGGCCGGCACGCTATGCTGGCTCACGGCCACGCGCGCGCAGGCGGTATCGAGCAGGCTGATCGCCTTGTCGGGCAACTGCCGCGCCGGGATATAGCGACGCGAGAGCGTAACCGCGGCCACGAGCGCGGCGTCGAGCACGAGCACACGATGATGCTGTTCGAGCTTGCCGGCGATTCCGCGCAGCATCGTCAACGCCGCGGGTTCCTCCGGCTCGCTCACCTGGACGACCTGAAACCGCCGCGTGAGCGCGGGGTCCTTCTCGATGTATTGCTTGTATTCGGACCACGTCGTCGCGCCGATCGTGCGCAACTGCCCGCGCGCGAGCGCGGGCTTCAACAGATTCGCGGCGTCGCCCGTACCGGCCGGGCCACCCGCGCCGACGAGCGTATGCACCTCGTCGACGAAAAGGATGATGTTGCGCTCGCCCGACTGGGCCTCGTCGATCACGTCGCGCAGGCGGCTCTCGAACTCGCCTTTCACGCTCGCGCCGGCCTGCAGCAGGCCGATATCGAGCAAATGGAGTTCGACGTCGGCAAGCGGCGGCGGCACCTCGCCCGCGACGATGCGCAGCGCGAACCCTTCGGCGACCGCGGTCTTGCCGACACCGGCTTCGCCGACGAGCAACGGATTGTTCTGGCGCCGCCGCAGCAGAATGTCGACGATCTGGCGAATTTCGACGTCGCGGCCGAGCACCGGGTCGATCTCGCCCGCGCGCGCCCGTGCGGTCAGGTCGACGGCGTAGCGCTGCAGCGCCGTTTCGCCAGTGCGTTGAGCGGCGGGCCGATTCGAACTCGGCCGCGGCGCTTCGGGCGAACCGGCCACGATGCCGTCGAGTTCGTCGGCCAGCACGTCGGGCACGATGCGCTCGAACTCACGCGCTATGGCGTAAAGCACGTTGCGCAATTGCGGCGTCTTCACGATGCCGAGCAGCAGTACGGCACCGCGGATGCTCGACGCGTCGTACTTGAGCGTCGCATAGACCCAGGCGCGTTCCACGGCGTCATCGATATGCGCCGACAAGTCCGACACCGAGCCGGCGCCGCGCGGCAGCCTCTCGAGTGCGGCGGCAATGCCACGCTCGATCGATGCGGTTTCGATGTCGAAACGCCGCAGCACGCGATGCAGATCGCTGTCGGGCTGCTGCAGTATCTGGTGCAGCCAGTGGGCGATCTCCACGTACGGATTGCCACGTAACCGGCAAGCACCGGTCGCCTGCTCCAGCGTTTGGTAGAGGAATGGGTTCAGTTTCCCGAACAGTGCCACCCGGCCAATTTCGGACATAAGGGTTTCCGTTCAAGCAGATCGAGGTTGACGAGGTTGAGATCGATGCGACCGACGGCGGACCGCGTAATCGAGCACGAGCTCGCGCGCAGGTGCCGGATCGAGCCGGTGCCCTATCCACGCGCTGAGCCCGAGCGTTTCGCGTCCGCCCAAGGCGAACGCCGGCACTTCGTCGGGCGCCAGCTCCAGTTGCACTTTCCAATCGAATTCGATGCCCACGTAGTCGCGCACCCATTGCTCGAGCGCGCGCGCGGCCTCGCCGCCCGGCAGAAACCGCCGGTATTGCGCGAGCGTGAGCGGGCCTAGCACGATCTTGATGCGCGATTGCCCATCCCGTACCGCGACACCGAGCGCCGCGCTGCCGAGCGCCGGCACGCGGCCTGACGCACCGAGCGCGCAGCGCTGCGCACGGTCGAGCGGCAACCATTGCGCGACATGCTCGACGATGCGTACGGGTACGCCAAAATGGCGACGCAGGATTTGCGCGAGGCCTTCGGGGTTGCGCGTGTGCCGGACCAGATGGCCGGCATGAAAATATTGCGCGTGCGGTGCGATACCTTCGCACCTGCGCTTGGCCTCCCCGGGCACGGCGCGTCCGATCAAGCTCGCGAGATACGTATCGAACCGCGCGCGCCCCGGACGATCGAGGCTCGCGACCGGTTGTGCGTCGGCCCACGCGCGATAGAACAGCAGAATCAGCCGATGATGGAAGACATCGACGAATGCGGCGAAAGTAGGATCGTCGTATTGCTTCGCGCGCTCGCGCGCGTATTCGGTCAGATGAAGCGGCAACGGTCCGTTGGGTCCGAAGAGCCCGAACCCGCGAATCGACAGATGGGGACGCCCACCGTTGTCGCGCACATGGGCGAGCATCGCAGGCGCGAACCCTAGCGACGGCTCGACACCCATGCGCACGGGCTCGTCGCGCGGGCGCGCGGCCCGGCCGAGCGGCACCGCGCCCGGCGACAACGCATCGAGCCAGCGCAGCGCCTGAAACAGGTCGTATCCGTGCGGCGCGGCACGCAGGCGCGCCCACCATGAATCGAGCCGTCGCGCATCGGCAACGCCGGGACGCAGCGCCTTCATATCGCGGGCCGCCTGCCGATGCGCGCCGGCCATTGCGCGAGCGTGCCGCGCTGCACGCTGCGCAGCACGCATTCGGCAAAGGAATTGATCGACACATGCCGCGCAAAGAACTGTTCGAGCACGGCGCCGATCAGGTAAGGGCTGTCACCGGAAAACGCGTGATCGTCGACGGACAATTCGACCCGCACGCCGCGTCCGAACATCACGGGTCCGGCGCCGGGCAGCCGGCGAACCACGGGCGAGAACGCCACGCGAAGCACGCCATCGATTTGCCTGCGCATCGCCGCATCCGCCGGATCGGCGTGCAATTCGAGCAACTCGCGCAGCCGCGCGCCGCCCTCATCGTCATCGAGATCGGTCAGCGTCTGCCGCGCGAGCCCGAGGTGACTGATGAGACGCCACGCGCCTTGCTCGTCGCCGATCGGCGCACGCGGCCGCGACGGACCGCGCACCATGGCGATCCGCTCGACAGGGGCCGAGATTCGCAAGGTGAATGTGGAGGCACTGCCCGGCGGCAGCAACAGCGCGAGATCGCGATTGGTGCAGAGCGTGTCGACAGCGAGATAGCGCGTCGCCTCGTCGAACGGCGCGCATTGCGCGTCCACCAGCGAAACATAGGTTTCGCTGCCCAGGTAGCCGGTGCGCGTGCCGTACGAGCGCGCCTGCGAGGAAACCAGCCGCGGCTCCCGGCGTATCGTGAAGTAGGCGCCGAAGTTGCCGGCGTCCGAGCCGAACGTCGCATGGAACGGTCGAAACTCGCGCTCCGATCCCTGCTCTGGCCGCTCGCCCACCAGCCGCTCGACCGCATACACCTCATAGTCGAGCGGACGGCTGCGATCCACCACCACATGATGCTCGCGCGCGCCGGGGATCATGGGAATCCGGTCCGCCCGGCGCGCGAACAGGTTGACGGCGGGCGCGCAGTGGAGCGCCAGATGGCGCATATCGACGATACTTTCCAGCGCCGCATCGTGCTGGCCGAGCAACACCGTCAGCTCGAATTCGTCGTCGTGCGCGCGAGCGAGCGCCGGCCGCAATCCGTCGATGCTGAAAAACAGGAACCGCGCCGGAAACGCGAAGTACTCGCGCAGCAGCCGGTAACCGTGAAAACTGCGGCCGTCGTCGGGCAACAGCGCTTCATCGGCCGCGAAGCCCCGCTGCTCGAGCGCCTCTGCGCTCATCGCATGCTGCCAACGCGGAGGACTTGCCGTGTCGTGGCACACCACACCGAGCGTGTGCGCGGCCACGAGTTCGAGCAGTTGCAACGCATCGCGCTCCGGCCCGGCGAGATGAAACGTCAGCCGATCGAGCGGCAAGTCCCGCAGCTTCACGCCCGCATGCGCTTTCAGCCGAATCCGCAAGGCCCCCCGTACCGAGCGCCGCGACAAGGGCTCTCCGAGCGACAGGTCGGACGGCGCACCCGTCAACGCGACGCGCGTCAGCTCGAGAGGCCACAAGGTCAGCTCGTGCGCCGTGCGAAACTCGCAGGCCGTTTGCGCGCCATCGGCAGGCCTCGCCTGCAACGCGGTTCCAGCCGGCAGCCGGTAGCCTTGCGCGAGCGTGCCCTCGTTCATGCGCGGCGTGAACTGTACGACGGCCATGGACGGCAAAGGCGCCGCATAGCCTGGATAGACGGCATCGAGCAAGCCCTGCGTGAAGCGTGGGAATTCGGCGTCCATCTTCATCTGCACGCGCGCGGTGAGGAAGCTGAAGCCTTCGAGCAACCGCTCGACGTACGGGTCCGGCGGCCCCGCGTCGTCCATGCGCAGGCGCGCGGCGACCTTCGGAAACTGCTCGGCGAATTCGGCGCCAAGCTCGCGCAGGTAGGCGAGCTCGCGGTTGTAGTAGTCGAGTAGGCGGGTATCCACGCTCAGCCGCCTCCGAGAGATTGCAATGAGACCGCGCCCGTCTCGAGGTCCAGATCCGAGCGCAACACGAGCTCGACCGGATAAGGCGAAAGCCAGAGCGTGCCCTTGATCTCGAAGGCGAGCACGTTCTGGCGCTGCGCCAGCGCGCCGTGGCGCGCGTCGAGTTCCGCGAGGCTGCGAATCTCGACGCTTTGCGGCAAAAGACGCGGCTCGAATCGCAAGATCGCCTCGCGCATCGACGCCTCGATTTCCATGCGATCGACGCCCGACATCTGCTTGCCCGCGAGCGGACGCATGCCGTAGTTGAGGACCGATGCACGCGCCTCGTCGAACCCGGACCAATCGATGCGGCCGTCCTCCGCGTTGGCGGTATTGAGCAGCCACGCCAGATCGCGCAGCACCGCCGCACGCAGGCGCTCCCCGCCGATCGCCTGTGCGTCGGGCGCCTCCACCTGCCGTTGCGGCGCGCTGTCGGTCAGCCGATCGAGCAGCGCCGGCTGCAAACGATCGTGCGTCCTCATCGATTTGCGCGCCGCAGGCTCCCCCGCGCCGCGCGATAGCGTGTATTCCATGGATCGGTCCCGCAGCCCTTACATTTCGGTGTTTTCCTTGATGTTCCAGCCGGCCGACACCTCGGCGCCCTTGCCGCCCGTATCGGTCTGCTGCCAGTACTGCTTCTTGACCCTCGCGGCCTGGAAGCCGTAGTTCATGAGCAGGCGGTCCGCGGCATCGCTGGGATCGACGCCGGTGACCTGCGCGGAGGTCACGAGGACCTCCTCCAGCGTGATGCGCATGAACTCGATCTGTTTGCCGCCTGTCTTGCAGGCCGAGATTTCGACAGAAGGCAAATGCTTGCCCGTCACGCAGTTCTTCAGGATGGCCGCCGTGCCCTTGTCCATGTATGCGACCGCGACGAGGTCGTTGAAGCTCGCCCTGCCCGCGTTGCCCCCGCTGCCGCTTGCCATGGCCCCCGGCTGGCTCGCGCCCCACGAGAAAGACTGGATGTCGGTCCAGCCCTTGTGCTGCGCGTCCTCCGATTCGCCGGTCACGCCGTCCACTTTCATAAACATCGCTACGCCCATCGATCGCTCCTTGCGAGTTGGTTTCTGTTGAGATTCACGCGGTCGCCGACTTTGCCGACGGCAGCTTCGAGACGAGCCTCAGCGAGACCGTGAGGCCCTCGAGCTGGTAATGCGGGCGCAGGAAGAACTTCGAGGCGTAGTACCCCGGGTTGTCTTCGATCTCCTCGACGACAACCTGCGCCGCGGCAAGCGGCTTGCGCGCCTTGGTTTCCTGCGACGAGTTGACGGGGTCGCCGTCCACGTAGTTCATGATCCAGTCGTTGAGCCAGCGCTCCATGTCCGAGCGCTCCTGGAAGGAGCCGATCTTGTCGCGCACGATGCACTTGAGGTAATGCGCGAAGCGGCAGCATGCGAACAAGTACGGCAGGCGCCCCGAAAGGCGCGCGTTGGCCGTGGCGTCGGGGTCCTGATATTCGGCGGGCTGCAGCAGCGATTGGGCCCCGATGAAAGCCGCGAAATCCGAATTCTTGCGATGCACGAGCGGCATGAAGCCGTTCTTCGCGAGTTCCGCCTCGCGCCTGTCGCTGATCGCGATCTCCGTCGGGCACTTCAAGTCCACGCCGCCGTCGTCGGTCGGGAACGTGTGGCACGGCAGATCCTCCACCGCGCCGCCCGATTCGACGCCGCGAATCGACGAGCACCAGCCGTACAGCTTGAACGAGCGGTTGATGTTGGCCGCCATCGCATAGGCCGAGTTGGCCCACGTGTAGCGATCGTGGCTCGCGCCATCCGTTTCCTCTTCGAAATCGAATTCGTCGACGGGATTGGTGCGCGCGCCATAGGGAAGCCGCGCAAGAAAACGCGGCAGTGCGAGACCGAGATAGCGCGAGTCGTCGGACTGACGCAGGCTGCGCCAGGACGCGTACTCGGTGTTTTGAAAAATCTTCGTGAGATCGCGCGGATTCGCGAGTTCCTGCCACGAATCCATCTGCATGAGCTCCGGCGACGCTCCGCCGATGAACGGCGCGTGCGCGGCAGCGGCGATCTTCGCGAGCTCGCCCAGCATCGCGACGTCGGGCGGACTGTGATTGAAATGAAAGTCTCCGACGAGGCAACCGAACGGCTCCCCGCCGAACTGTCCGTACTCTTCTTCGTACACCTTCTTGAAGAGCGGGCTCTGATCCCATCCCACGCCCTTGTAGCGCTTGAGCGAGCGCGCAAGCTCGTTTCGCGCCACCGGGAGCACCTTGATTTTCAGGAGCTCGTCGGTCTCGGTCTGATTCACGAGGTAGTGAAGCCCGCGCCAGGCACCTTCGAGCGCCTGGAACGATTCGTGGTGCAGGATCTGATTGATCTGCTCGGTCAGCTTGCGGTCGATCTCGGCAATGATCTGTTTGACCGTGCCATACGCGTCGGTCGTCACGCCGACGGTGTTTTCCAGCGCCTGCTGAGCGAGCGTGCGAACGGCACGCTCGACCGATTCGCGTGCCTGCTCGGTCTTCGGCTTGAATTCCTTTTGCAGCAGCGCGGCGAATTCGGCCTGCGCGGCGGCGGGCGGCGCGCTCTCGCGTGCAACGGCGGTTTGCATGCGCTCACTCATGGCGGTTCTCCGGCTGCGAACCCGCAACCTCGGGCTCGGACGTTGCGGCGGCATGCTCGGCGCCGTCTTGCGCGGCATGGCGCGCCAGCGACTGCAGCAGCGCGGGATCGTTGATCGCGTTTTCGATCAACTGCTCGGCGCCGTGCTTGCCATCCATGTACGACAGCAGGTTCGACAACTCGGTGCGTGCCTCCAGCAACTTGCGCAACGCGTCGACGTTGCGCGCGATCGCCGCCGGCGAGAAATCGTCCATGCGCTCGAACGTCATGTCGACGTTGAGCAAGCCCTCGCCCGTCAACGTGTTCGGCACGTGAAAGGCGACGCGCGGCGCGATCGACTTCATTCGCTCGTCGAAATTGTCGATGTCGATTTCCATGAACTTGCGCTCGGCCAGATCCGGCAACGGCTCGGCTCGCTTGCCGGCAAGATCCGAGAGCACGCCCATCACGAACGGCAACTGAACCTTGCGTTCGGACCCGTACGTCTCGACGTCGTACTCGATCTGCACACGCGGTGCGCGGTTGCGAGCGATGAACTTCTGCCCGCTCGCTGTTTTGGCCTTCTGCTTGTCGGTCGTCATATGCTCCTCTTTCCGGCTCGCGCCGTTGAACGTTGAAAATGCTGCCTTATCGGCCGCTCGTCGTCGCAACCGTCATTCACCGCGCTGCCCGCTCAGCTCGTCGAGGCGAGGCAGGCTCTCCGGCGCGAGGTCGCGGATGATTTCGTAGAAGTCCAGCGTCAAGAGTCGTTGCGCGCGGCGCAGCAAGATGGGCGCAGGATGGCTCGGCTCGTGAACCTCGAAGTAGCGGCACATTTTTTCAAGGCCGATTCGCACGTCATCGCGGCTCGAGAGTTCAGCCGCCTGCCACAGGCGGGCCTGACGCGCGCTGCCCGCCGCGTCCGCGGTACCCGGCGCATCCTCCGCCGCAGCCTCGCCGCCGGTTGCCGATGTTGCTTCCTGCTGTCGAGTGTCGACAGCGGCCTGCACGTCGTCTCGGACCCGGCGCAGCGTCTTTTCGAATTCGCTCGCCTCGAACGCCCATTGCTCGCCGAGTCGAGCCGTTACACACGTGCGGATCGCATCGATGGCGTCGAGCGCATCGAAACCAGCCTGTAACGCCGGCTGACCCTCGTCACGTGCGCACAGCAAATCCGCCTGCAGACGCTCATACCCGCCCGGGTAGTGCTGAAGTTCGGCGCCGTGACCGTCGATCACGCGCCCGACGTCGCGCACGCTGAGCGTGCCGATCAAGGTCTGGGCGCGCGCTGACGGCGCGCAGCCGTGCGCCCCCACCATCGCGGCAAGCGCATTGACGCGCGGTGTGGGATCAGATTCGCCGTCGCTGTCGAGCCGTGGATGCACGTCTTCCCAGCATCGCTCGACGAGCGCCGCGGCGACTTGCAGGCCGTCCGCATAGCCCGCCAGGCCGCGCAGTTCGATCCAGCTGCGCGTCAGATGCGATGCGACGCGCAGATCTTTCGTGCGGCTGAACAAGGCGAGCGCGTGCCGCTCGACGGCAACCCAGTCGGGCGCCTCGGCAGGAATCACGGTGTCGCCGTATTGCTGTTCGGGCTTGCCGACGACACTTTGCTCGAGCGCGAGGTACTCCTGCTCATACTCGAGATTCGGCCCGCATGGCGCGTCGAACTCGACCGCCGCGAGCAACGCCTCGATCCGTTGTGCTCTGTCCATGGCTTTCCTGTCTGTAAGCCGATCCATGTCACTCGAACGTGTAGTCGATGCTGAGGGACTTGCGTCCCGGGTCGACCGCCAGCGGGCGACGCAGCGGCGGCAGCGCCCCGTTGCGGATTTCGATCTGATAGACGCCGGGACTCAACGTCAGCGACCTGAGCGGCGGGCTCACGCCGCGCTTGACACCATTCACGTAGATCTCGCCCCATGGCCGGATATGCAGGCGCACGGCGACGGTGTCCGCGACTTTGGGCCGCTGCGGCTCGGATGCCGCAGCGGGTGCGGAGGCGTTTTGTGCTCCGGCGCTTGCCGATTCGACGACGGCCTCCGATGCGTCGAGGCTGGCCGCCGGCGCTTCATGGCTCGCGGCTGCCGCGGGTTGTACCGCGGTCGTGCCGCTCGCGCTCGCCGTATTCGACGCAGCGAGCCGCCCCTCCGTGGCCGGGGAGAACGCTGCCGATGCGGGCGGATGCGGGGCGACGAACGTTGCCGAGGCCGCGGCGCCCGAGGCGATCCGCGAAGCGGCCGATTGCGCGCCTGCCGGCGCCGATGCAAGCGCGGGCAGCGGCTTCGCAGGCTTGGCGAAGTGTGCGATGGCGATGCTGCCTGCCACGACCGCGATCAGCGACGTTCCAACCAAAAGCCACGTTGGGCGGCTGAAACCATGCGTGACTCGAGAAGCAGGTCTGCCGACCTTCTCTTGCCTCTCGGCGGGTGCCGTTTCGGCGGGTGCCGTTTCGACGGATTCCGTCGCGCGGACCGCGGGCGGCTCTGGTATCGCCTCCGGCGCCGGCTGCGGCGCGAGCGCGGCGGGCGGCGTCGCAGCCGGTTCTTGCGTGCGCGCCGGTTCGACTGCAGGCGCCGGTTCGACCTTGGGTGGTGCCACAGCCGCGAACGAATGCGAGGCGTGATCGAAATCATGCAAACCTAGCTCGGCGGCAAATTCGGCGACCGATTCGGGGCGGTCCGCTATCCGCAGTTGCAACGCGTGGTCGATCGCCGCCAGAAACGGCATGCTGTATCGCTCGCGCTGCGGCAACGCACGCGCCGTCAGCGGCTGGTAGCTCTCCTGGATGCTGCGCACGACGGCCGCCGACGGCAGCTCGCCCGACACCATCGCATGCAGCACGGCACCTAGCGCATAGAGATCGGTCCAGGGGCCCTGGCTGAAAGCCGGATCGTCGGTGTACTGCTCGATCGGCGCATAGCCGGGCTTGAGCATCATCGCGCTGTCGTCGACGACATCCCCGATCTTCTTGCGCGCCGCACCGAAATCGAGCAGCACGGGCTTGCCGTCACGCCGGATCAGGATGTTGTCGAGCGAGATGTCGCGATGAAAGCATTGCGCTCGATGCAGCGTATCGAGCGCACCGAGCAACGCCGCCACGATCTCGCGCAGCTCGGACTCGCTCATCCGGACACCGCTGTCGAACATCTCCTTGAGCGTGCGCCCCTCGTAGAACGGCGTCACCATGTACGCCGTACCGTGACTGGAGCCGAAGTGCAGCACCTTGACGAGCCCTGGATGGTCGAACTGCGCGAGCAGCCGTGCCTCGTTCAGAAACGCGCCACGGCCCGCATCGAACGCCTGCGCGAAGCGCTCGGAGCGCAGCGCGACCGTCTGATCGCCGTCGCGCACGGCGAGCATCGAGGGCATGTACTCCTTGATCGCGACTACGCGCTGCAAGGCCAGATCGAACGCACGGTAGACGATTCCGAAGCCGCCACCGCCCAGCACCGCTTCGATTTGCAATTCGCCGAGCCGGTAGCCGAGCGGTAGCGGCCGCACGGCCTCTCCCGCCACGGCAACGCCTGCGTCCTGTTCGTTCTCTCTCGATAACTGATCCGTCATTTGCGACCTCTTGAACCGTTCTCCCCCCGCGCGAACCGCGCAGGCCTTTGTCCGCGGCGCGTTCGGCTAACCGTCCGGCTGCGCGCCGAACAGCCTGACGAACAGCCGTGCGTCCGGCACACCGGTGTGCGCATGCGTGCGCAACGGGGCGCCGTCGATGCGATGGGTCCACCAGAAGCTCGTCGCTCCGTGCGGATCGAAGTACTGCGACAACGCGGGCCAGGCGGCCGCGTCGGCTGGCGACGAGACAGCCTCGCTCGCGCTCGTACCTGCGCGACTGCAGCTCGCGGTGCCGCCGCGCGGCAGCATCGGCGCGGCCGCGAGTGCCCGCTCGAGGTGTCCCGGCGAATGCGCGAAACGGATCGCCTCGAGCAGCGCGGTACCGATCTGCCGATAAAACGCATCCGCGACGTCGGGCAATCCGCTCCAATAGTCCTCCAGCGCGATCGGCTGCGTGACGATCAGCGGGTAGTAGCGTCCGACGCGATCGCAACTCGGGGCTAGACACCCGGCTTGAACGCACGCGGCACCGGCACCCGCGGGAATCAGGAAGTTCCATACGGGAGCGATCGTGTAATAGCGCTCGATTTCGCCCGCGCCGCGTTGGCGCATCGCGCTCACGCCCTGCTGGGCCCAGCGCTCCCACCAAAGCGCAAGCTCATGCGGCAGCCGCCGGTTGACGAAATCGCCGGCGCTCGGAATCTTCCCGTACCAGGCAGGCAAGCTTGCATCGTCGGACATCGGGACAGCGCTCATGACTTCGCCGGACACGAGAACGACTCCATCTGCGGCAGCCGGAACGGGTTGCGGATGCTGCCGGCCGTGACGCGCAGCGACAACAGCTTGCCGTCGACGGTAAAGCTCGCGACCATCTGCTCGGGTGCGCGCCCCGAGGACAGCGACGCCCGATCGAAGAGCCGATGCAGCGCCCACGGTCCCTCGGTCATGAATCCGCCGGTCGCGCCGGACTGCTCGAAAACCTGCAGCCGGACCTGGTTGCTGCCGCGCGGACCAGGCCACTGCACCGTGGCCGGAAGTTGCGGTCCATGCGCATAGCGGATGATCTGTCCGTCGACGTCGAGGACCATCTCCGTGATCGACGGGTCCATGTCGAGCGGCATGATCTCGACCTTCAATTGCGCATCGTGACTTGCGCCGGCGAAGTAGACATCGCGGATCACGGCCGCTTTCTCGAACGGCGCAAGCATCGCCGCATCGGAGGGGTTCGCGTCAGGCGCGCGGTTGTTGAAACGCCACGGCTGGGCCGACGTATTCACGAGCGTTGCCAGATGCTTCTGAAAGAAGTCGTCCATCAGTCCACCGGGCGCGAAGAGATGGGCGAAGTCCGCCGGCGCGATGTCGCGTGCCGAACCGCGCGCGAATGGATAGCGTCCCGCAATGGCCTGCCGGCAGAAGTCGCCGACGCTCGCGCCCGCGCTTTGCGCGATGTTGTTCTGCTCGACGGCGGCAACATTGCCGTTTGCCGCATTCGACAGGTCGTAGAGCATCTCGCGCACCGGCGTCGGCAGGCGGCCAGCCTGCGCGCGAACCTGCTCCAGCGCGCTGGATGGCGGCGGCGTCGCGCCACCGCGCAGCGCGTCGTCCGTCGCCGACAGGTACGTGTAAAGCGCATCGATCATCTTGAGTGTCGGGTCCAACGGCCCCGCACCCTGCTCGCCCTTGCCGCCACCAGCGGGAGCCAGCGCGCGCAACCCGGCGAAATGGTTGTCGACCGCGTCTTCAGGCCGAGCGGGTGACAGTGCGGTCCGAGCGTCGTTGGTCGGCGCGCCCCCGAACACTTGAGAAAGCGAGCTTCGCGCTTCGCCGACCTTGTCTTGCACTTGCGCCGCGAGTGCGTGCTCGCCGCTGCCGTCGCCCTCGCCGAGCGCGGTTTCGCGAGCCACCGCGCGCACGAGGCGCACGAGCGGCGAATCCTGCGACGACAGCATCCGTGCGATCTGGATGCTCTGCGTCAGCGTGGCGCCGCGCTGCAAGGCGACGTCGGCCAGATAGTCGTCCCAGGTCTTGATGTAGTCGTTCAGATAGAGCTGCCGGATGTTGCGTGCCCAGTTCGCCTGGTCGGCCGCATTGGGAACTTCGGAAGCGCCCCGGTTCAGCACCCACATTTCTTCGCGGCCGAAACGCTCGATCTCATCGTTCAGCCGCTTGGAGAACACGTTCCAGTAACCCTCGGGCGTATAAAGACCAACGACACCCTGGTCGAGCCCTTTGCCGCTACGCCGCCGAAACACGAGCGACGCGTCGGGTCCCACCGCCTGCGCGACGCTGAAGTCGTAGGCTGCCGTGGCCGCACGCAGCGTGTTCGTCAGTTGGCCATAGAGCCGTTGCGAAAACGGAATTTGCCGCAGGCGGTCGCGCACGTCGGCGACGAGGCGCTCGTTCATCGGGAACGGCGACACCGCGACCCGATCGCCGAACAACGACGCCAGATGCGAGCGCAGCGACACACGTTGTCCCGCCGGAAAGTCGGCCGGCAGCGAGCGCTCCATCTCGAGATCCACGACAGCCTGCACGAACGCCGGGTCGTAATGCGCGCTGTCGTAGAGCATCAGATAAGCTTTCAACGCCGCATACGCATATTCGCCGGTCCCGTTGCGTGCCTCTTGCAGCGCCGTTTCCATCCTGCGCGCGGCAAGCGGCAGCAGCACGTTCTCGAGTGCGCGGCGATAGACGGCGTCCGCGGCCTCCTCGATCTTCTCTCCTTGGAAAAGCCCCCACCGATACGCCAACGGCGGACGATGCACATCGAATTGCCCCGCGGCCGGCAACGCCCGCAACTTGTCGAGCGCCGGCAGCAGACGAGCGATATCGTCCGCATCGGCGAGCTTGGCGCGGCCGACCTCGGCATCGACCGCCGGCACGCGCGCTGCGACCTTGTCCAGATACGCGAGATTGCGTGTGTAGCTGCGCACCCAGGCCGCGACAGCGAGGCACAACACGAGCACGATCGCGACATAGCCCGCGATGCGCAGCGCGCGTCGCCGCTCGTGCCAGCGCATATTGCTGCCGGCCAGTCCCGCCTCCCGGAAGATATGCTCCTGCAGCAGGTTCTTCAGGAAAAAGCTGCGCCCCGTCGAGCCGGCTTGCGCCGCCGGGGGTACGCCCTCGATCTTCAGATAGCGCTTGATGCCGCTCATCACACGGTCGAATGCCGTGCCTTCCTGCGTGCCGCTCGTCAGATAGACGCCGCGCAGCATCGGCATGGGTTCGAGGCTCGACGCCGAAAATACCTCGGCCACGAACTGCCCCAACATGTCCTGCAAGTCCGCGAATTGCTGCGGCAGCAGATAGGCCATTTCGCGATGGCGCGCGTCGCTCTGGCCGGCCAGCAGCTCGGGCAACGCGTCGTTCAGGCGCCGATGCAGCAGTTGATACTCGCGATCGAATGCTTCACGCACATCGAACCCGGGTGCGTCCGTGTCGCGCAAGGCAAACGTGAAACCCCAGACTTGCGCACGCTCGGCGCGCCCGAAGCCGCTGAAATACTCCGTGAAGCCGGCCAGCAGATCGGCTTTCGTCACGAGCAGATAGACGGGGAACTGGATACCGAGCTGAGACCGCAGCTCTTGCAGGCGCCGGCGCAGCACCATTGCGTGCTGCGTGCGTTGCGCCTCGGAGGCGCTCAGCAGATCGGCCACGCTGATGGTCAGCATCGCACCGTTCAGGGGCTGGCGCGCGCGGTACTTCTTGAGCAGCTCGACGAAACCGTTCCATTCGCCTTCGTCGAGCGCGCGGTTGCTTTCGTGCGTCGTGTAGCGGCCTGCCGTGTCGATCAGCACCGCATCGTTCGTGAACCACCAGTCGCAATGGCGCGTGCCGCCCACGCCGCGAATCGCGGCGCGGCCGAACTGCTCCGCGAGCGGAAAGGTCAGTCCCGAATTGACGAGCGCCGTTGTCTTGCCCGAGCCGGGCGCACCGATGAAGACGTACCACGGCAACTGATAGAGATACTGACGCGACATGCGCTCGAACCAGCTCGCCCATCCCTTGCGCGCGCCCTCGGCGCGACCGAAGCTGACACGCTTCAATAGCGTCGCGGCTTCGTCGAAGCGGCTGCGCAACTCGTCGAGGTGCGGCTGCGCGGGCTCCTGCTCGGCCGTATGCGACGCGCCGGTGCGCAACTGGTTCAGCATCTGCGCATTGAGCTGAGCCGCGCGCCAGCGACGCCAGGCGAATCGTATCGCCCACGCAGCAAATATCGAGACGATGACCGCGCAGCGCACCCAGGCGCTTTCGAGCGGGCGGAAACCGGCAAACGCGAACAGGGGACCGGCGATCCAGATCAGGACGGCGAGCACGACGAGACCCGCCAAGGTCATTGCTTCGCCGCGCCGCAGCGGACGGGCGATACGCTCGAATACCAGGCTCATGCTCAGCGTACCTCCGTGGCTGCCGATGCTGCGGTATCCCGAGGCGCGAGCATCAGCGTAATCTCGACGCGCCGGTTGCGGGCGCGCCCGGCCGGGCTGTCGTTCGGCACGATCGGATCGAGCGCGCCGCGGCCTTGCGCCACGACACGCTGCGGCTCTGCGAGCCGCGCCGCGAGCAGGCCGCGGACTGCTTCCGCCCGCTCGCGCGACAGATCCCAGTTCGACGCGAAGCGCACGGTATGCACCGGGACATCGTCCGTGTAGCCGGTCACGCGAACATTGCCCGGCACGCCGTTCAGCGCATCCGCGATACGCGTCAGAACAGGCAGGTATCGGCCGATCACCTCCACCGAGCCGGATTCGAACAAGCCGTCGCCACGCAGCACGACAACGCTGCGATCGGCTTCGTCGCGCACCGTGACAAGGCCGGCCCGTATCTCGGGTTCGAGAAACCGCGCGAGCCGCGGCGACGGCGCCGGGTGCGGCGCCGGCGGGCTCGGTTGCAACTGCGGCAAGTGCAGCGAATCGATCGAGGCAAACAATTGATCGGAATGGTTCGCGAGCATGATGCGCAGCGCGGCGAACACGCCGAGGCACACGAGCAGTGCGAGCGCCGCGCAGACCCACAGCGGCACCGCAGGACGCTGCACGGCCTCGCGCGTGAACGCGTCGCGCCAATGCGGAGCGAGTGCCGGATCATATTCGCCGCGCACCGAGCGGATCGTCTGCGCAAGCTTCTGCCGAAGCGTCTCCAGCTGCGAGCGACCGTTGTCGAGCACGCGATAGCGGCCCTCGAAGCCGAGCGCGAGACAAAAGTAGAGGAGCTCCAGCAACTCGATGTGCTGACGCGGCTGCTGCGAAAGGCGTTCGAGCACCTGGAAGAATTTTTCGCCGCCCCATGTCTCGTTGTGAAACAGCACGAGCAGACTATGGGCCGACCAGACAGCGCCGCCCCAAGGCGTGAGCGCCGCCACTTCGTCGAGCGCCGTGCACAGGCAATAGCGGGCTGCGATGACGGCCTCCGGCGTCACGCCGGCCTGCTGCGCCCGTGCTTCGAATCGCCGGATCTCCGCTGCAAGGTGCTCGCGCAGCCACGCGGGATTCGGGTGATGCACCGTCGAGCGAATCTGCGGCAGCAGGTTCAGAAGTGGATTGGCGGCCGCGACGAGCGGATTCGCGCCGCTCGCCGCCCACTGGCCCAGTGCCGGCTCGGCATCCGCGTACGAGGCCGAAGGTCCCGACGGATGCGCACCGCCCGGGTTCGGCGCAACGAAGCCGCCGGCGCCGGCGGCAAACGAATCGGAGGAGTAGTTCATCGAGAATGCCTGCTTGCTGTGTCTGCTTCGGATTCAGCTGTCAGCCGCGGATCGCCCACAGCGCCATCGAGAGCGCCGGAAAATCGCCGGCGATGTGAAATGCCAGCCCGCCCGAGCGCTCGAGCTGACGCCATAGCTCGCCGCCCTTGTCGATTTCGAAATAAGTGTGGCCGGCGTGATAGGGAATTTGCCGCGGCGCGACCGGCAGTTGCCGCATGCCGATGCCCGGCAGTTGCAAATGCACGAGGTCGTGAATGCGCTCGACGGGACCCAGCTTCGCCTGCGCGGGAAAGCGCACCCGCAATGTTTCCGCTGGCACCTCGGCGTGGACCGCGAGCACGAAACCGGCGTGTTCGCGCAACGCCGGATCGGCGATCACGGCAACGCGCACGCCGTTGCCCGCATCGGTCAACTCGAGTTGAATCGCGTTCTGTTCGAGCACCGTCGACAGCGACCTGCGGAGCTCTACCATCAGCGCACCGAAGCTCGAGCGCAGATCGTCGTGGCAGTAGACCGGCAGCACCTGCGGACGGCGGCCTGCAGCCGTGAACGTGCTGAGATCGCAGGCGAGCTTCAGCCAATCGCAAAAGAGCGCCTCGGGGTGCACGAGCACTTCCTGCTGTGCGTGCCATGTGAGCGCGAGATAGCGGTTGACGAGTTGCAGCAGCAGAAAGTCGGCCACTTCCGAAACCCCTGCCCGGCCCGGCTGCGCGAGCCGCTCGCCGAGCGCCTCGCCGCGTTGCGCGAGCAGTCCGTGCAACTCGTGCGTGTAGCGCATGAGCATCGGGTCGCGGGCCGCAACCAGCCGCGGCGGAATATAGCCTTCGTCGACGACCAAACGCCCGTCCGTGCCGCGCTCGATGATGCGCATCGCGCCGAGCGCCTGCCAGTCCCCGGTCAATTCCGATTCAAGCATCAACCGTGCATTGAGGCGACCCGTTTGCACGAGCGCCGGGCCCAGCGCAACCGTATTTGCGTCGGCCACTTCGTGCTCGCATACGAGGTAGCGCGCCAGCTCCGTATGCGCCTCGCCGCCGAACGATATCTCTTCGGCACCACCGCGCCACAACGGCAGCGCCAGCACCACGAGCTCGTCCTTCGCGCGCGCCGGTACGTCGAGCGGCTCCGGACGGTCCTCCGGATGCGACAAATCGAACGGCGTGCCGTCGCGCATGACGCCTGACGCGCCGAGCAAAGCGACCTTGCCGAGGGCGAGCAGCTCCGCATCGATCTCCAACGCGTCGAAGCCCCAGAAGAATCCCTGCAGCGCCGCGCAACGCACACGAACATAACGTTCCCAATGCCGCTCGAGCTGCTGGAAATGCTGGGGCCGCAAAAACATTCCCTCGGTCCAGACCACGCGCTGGCGCAACGCCGCAACCGACGTCGATGACACAAGCGGTTCGCTCATAGGCCGCCTCGCGTGTCGCCGGCAAGCGCCAAACCGCCGCTCCTGACGGCGATGGTGACTTTCATCTCGCGAGGCGCTGTCTGCCAAAAACGGTAGAAGTTGAGCTGCTTCGGCTGGGGCAATGCGACGGTCAGCTTCCAGCGGTTCTGCTCGAGCAGGCGATACTCCGCCACGACGCCCACCGTATTCGCGGCGACGTTGCCCGAAAAGCGCAGCGTCCTCGACTCGCCGGGGCGCAGGATGACGCGATCGACCCCCAGCAAGTCGGCGCCGAGCGCCCCTTCCGGCTTATTCTGCAACGAGAAGAAGTCGGCGCCCTCGAACGCCGACGCGCCCTTCAGTTGAAAGACCTTCAACACGATCGGGGCAGGCTTGCGGTTCAGGTCTGGATTGGCATCTGCCGAGACGTTGAATGTGACCGAATACGGCACCGCCGCCGCGTGCTCCGTCGCGGCACAGCCGGGCAGCAAAGAAACAAGCGCCAATACGATATGGCCGGCAGGCCAGTGCCACTGACTCATTCCATGTTCCCTGCAGGGTGATTTAGCGGTTCGCGTTATTGGCATAAAAATTCGCTTAATTCAAACAAACAAATTTATTCGCCGCATAAAGAAAGTTTATAGGGGTACCGGCGCCAACCATTTCAAAGACAAAATCAGCCCCTCGACGCGCATTTTCACGGTCGACAAAAAAATTCCAGCAAAGGAACGCCCCTTTTTTCTCTGGAAAAAATGAAAACCCCCGATTTCATCGGATTCGCACGCCAAGCGAAAGGCCAGCGGCACGGCGGCCCGCGCCCGTGCACTCAAAGCGTGCGCGCTCGCCGTGGACCGGATAAAACCGTTTTCACAGCGAGGCTCACACCGCAGATTCGTAAAGTGGGGAGAACTATAGTGTCGATTTTCACGGGAGACAAGAGACCGTGTCGAAGAAGGAATCAAAACTATCGTTCTAAATTGAAACAGAAAGTAACAGACATATCACCGCACCATTAAAGCGGCACAAAATCACATCCCGCCGCGTTGTAAATATTATTCCCGATTCATTTTCCTTCAGAATGAAGCGTTCCATATTATTTTTTGCCATTTATGGCGTGCTCATCGGTTTGAGCGCTTGCGGTACCGTTTCGCCGTCGCAATCGGCTGCGCGCGCAACCGTGGCCAGCGCCCATGCGGCCTACAACGCCGGCGACTACGAACGCACGTTGAACATCCTCGGTCACGCCCGCGATATCGACAACGCGAGCACCGACACGCAGATCGACGCCCACAAGCTCATGGCCTTCAGCTACTGCGTCACGAATCGCGTTTCCCTGTGCCGTATGGAGTTCTCGAAGATTCTCGACCTCAATCCTCATTTCGAGTTGTCCACCGCGGAAAAAGGGCATCCGATCTGGGGACCTGCGTTCGAAGCCGCACGACGCAAGCATCAGGCTCCGTCATAGGCACCGCGTGCTGCTGAACGCAATGCTCATCGGACTACGTATCGACCCATGCAACTAATCGTTATCGAACACGCCGGGCACCCGGTCGCGCCCGACCCGCAGCGCGCCGTAGTGTTCCGCCCGCCCGGCGGCACCATCGGCCGGGACCATGACAACCATCTCGTGCTGCGCGACGACACCCGACAAATCTCGCGCCTTCAAGCGTTGTTGCAAGTGAGCGACGAGGCCTGCTCGATCAAGAATCTGAGCAGCGTTGCCACGATCGAAGTGAACGACGCGCCGATCGCATACGCGCAGGCTCGAACACTGCACGCGGGCGATACCGTTCGCATCGGTCCTTATTTGTTGCGCGCCGAGGGCGACGAAATGAGGGCCCGTCAAATCGCTGCACGCGAGGGTCATGCTTCGATGGGTGCTTCGGCGCCGAGCGCGCGCGAGTTCCAGGGGCTTTCCACCGATCCGCTCGAACTTTTCGGTTCCGGCGAGGAAGTCGCCTTCGACAATCTTGCGTCCGCCGCACCGGCGAAAGTCGGCTCGATGCTGTCGCCCGCATCAGCGCCCCCCCGAAGTACCCAGACCGCGTCGGTCGTGACGCAGGCCGATCACAGCCCCGATTGGGCAAGTCATGTCCGGATGCAAAGCGTCGCTCGGACGCCGGCCGTATCACCCGACTCGTCAACCGACTCGTCACCCGACGCTCGCGCGGGGGAAACCGCGGCCCAGGGCGAGCCTGACGGCGTGGCAGCCCCCCCTCGAGTCAGCGAATCGTCGTCGCCGGAAGCCCTGCTCCACGCCTTCTTCGAGGGCGCCGGACTCGACGCTGCAACGCAACCGCGCGAGTTGTCGACAGAGCAAATGCTCGTCGCAGGCCAACTGCTCGCGCTTTTTGCCAACGGTACCGTCGAGCTGCTTTCGTCACGCAGCATTCTCAAGCGCGAGGTGAAAGCGGATATGACCATGCTGCTCGATCGCGAGAACAATCCGCTCAAGCTGCTGCCCGACGGCAGCGCGGTCCTGCGGCAGATGTTCGGTCTACCGTTTCCGGGATTCATGTCGCCGCAAACCGCGGTGAGCGACGCATTTCAGGATCTGCATGCCCACCAGATCGGCATGGTGGCCGGCATGCGTGCCGCGCTGATGGACCTCGTCGCGCGCTTCTCGCCGCAGCGTCTGGTCGAACGCGAGCGCTCGCAGCGCTGGTATGAACGCTACGTGCCGGCGCTCTACAGAGCGCGGATGTGGAACCGCTACGTGAGCCATCACCGCGACGCCGTATTCGCAATCGAAGACGACTTCGCCTCGGTATTCGGAAAGGCATTCCTGAC
Source organism: uncultured Paraburkholderia sp. (assembly GCA_966421005.1). Lineage (GTDB taxonomy): Bacteria > Pseudomonadota > Gammaproteobacteria > Burkholderiales > Burkholderiaceae > Trinickia. Next base: position 73,509 of record CBJLAJ010000005.1, on the reverse strand, counting down.
GGCCTACGATGCGGAGGTCGAGGACTTCCGCGGGCGCTCCCGCACGTGAAACATGCAATCGGATGAAGATAGCGTACGCGCAGTTTTCGCATTCAGGCAGCAGGACGATCAACCAGGATGCGATCGGTCACATGGCGGGCGACGGAAGCGAGTGGTTCGTCGTCAGCGACGGGGTAGCGGGCGCACCGGGGGGCGAAGTCGCCTCGAAGCTCGCCGTTTCGACCGTTCTGTCGTGCGGCGCGAGCAATATGCATTCGCGTGCCGCACCGGATGGCGCGTTGCATGCCGCGCTCGCAGCAGCCAACCTCGCTGTCCTGGCTGAGCAACGGCGCAACCCTGAGCAGCGCCGAATGGCCGCGACGGTCGCCGCGCTGAGGATCGACCTCGAGCGACGTACCGCACAATGGGCTCATCTTGGCGACAGCCGTCTGTACTGGTTTCGCCGCGGCGTGCTCGTCGGACGCACACGCGACCACAGCCTCGTGCAGCAACTCGCCGACGCGGGCCTGCCGTCCAACGGCATCAGCCCTCGTCTGCTGCATCTCGCGCTCGGCGTGCGCGCCGATGCCGCACCGAGCGTCAGCCAGGCGGTGCCCGTCCACGACGGCGACGTCTTCCTGCTTTGCACGGACGGGTTGTGGCAGCAATTGCCCGAGGACATCATCGAGCGCAGTCTGCGTATCGTTCACTCGGTGGACGACTGGCTCACCTTACTCGTCGGCGAAGTCAGAACGCGCGCCGGCCCCGACGGACAGAGCGACAACTACTCGGCGCTCGCGATATGGCTGGGGCATCCCGAACGCGTCACGCTGACTTCGATGCGCTAGCCGTCCGGCGCTCGCTCGATACAGCGATCAGCCTCGGAAGCCACGACGCTTCCGATCCATTCTTGTCTCCCGACCTCGAGGACCTACGCATGGCCCTTCCCGGCACAAAGGCCCAATTAACCGTCATCAATCTGTCGTTCGGCACGATTCAAGCCATGGGCGGCCCCCGCCAGGGTCCAGCGGGGCACTCGTTCGAGGTCGTTGCTCGCGTCGACGTCCAGCCACGCAAGCTCGGCGCACTCGCGGGAGAAGGCATCGACTGTCCGCAGCTTCAATGGTTGGAGACGATCGAATGGTACGAGTACGATGCAACGACCGATAGCTGGATCGACCGCGGCGAAGTGACGCGCGACATGTATGCATTCAATCCGACTTCGCACACATTCGCGACCTGGCACACCGTGCGCTATACGTTCGCGAAGGACGAGCCGGGCGCACCGGCCGATCTGCGCAACGCACCCTTGGAGCGAGACGCGAAGCACTGGATAGCGCGCAACGGTTTTCAGTGGAACGTGCCGGTGCGCGACACGCCGCGCATGGGGCTGCAGGGCGGCTCAGGCGGTGGCGGCGGCGCAAGCCTCGTGATCGGACCGAGCCGGCGCCGCGTCATTCATTTCGATATCGGTTTCTCGGGAAGCGGGCTGCGGCTACGGGCAACGCAGATTCTCGAAACGCTGAACGGCGAGTTGAAGATCCAGAAGTTCATTACGCAGGGGCTGACCAAGGCGCAAACGGCCGATCCCACGAACCTCGATCGCTGGCGCGACCAGCTTGCCACGGCTCAGCATTGGAACATGTGAATGCGCTGTTCCCGCGGCAGTGCGACTCGCTTCAAGGCCGCCATCGATAAACGACCACGCTCGAACCGTTGTAGTTGTCCTTGGCAACCAGGTACTCCCCGTTCGTCCTCACGTAGGCCCGCAGTCCGTACATGGAATCCACATCGTTGCCCACATCGATCCTGCCTTCGCTGCTGTTGGTCAACGTCGCCACGCGGTGGCCGCCGCTCAGGCTGAAAACGTCGATGTTCGGCACGGTATGAACGTACCCCACGAACAGGTAATCGCCCGCCGCCGCCAGCGACTTCGCGCTCGCGTTTTCGAGTTCGACGACCGGATTCGGCCGATGCGTGTTGCCGGCCAGCCAACCGTGATAGATCTCGATGCGCCCGTTCATTTGCGTCCAGTCGATAAGACTGCCGCTTCCCTGCGCAAGGATCATCGTGTCGCTCTCCGGCAAATAGACGATCCGTACGAGCGGACGGATGCTCGCCGGGATCGGGATAGCGTCGGGCGGCGCCCATCTCGGTTTGCCGTCAGCGTCGAAACCGAGAAGCCGGTAATGGTAGATCGCGCCGGTCTTGTCGAGTGCGGCCCAGACATCCCCCTTGCTGTCCAGGCAAAAGCCACCGGTGACTTCGAGCTCGGTATTGAACAGATCGCCGGGCAATGAGCCATCCGGTATCGCGATATATCCGTGCGCCGCATTGAAATGAAAGAAATGGAACGTTCTGGGGTTCTGACTCGCCGCGACCAGAATCAGGTTTCCTCCGACGCGGGCCAGTTGCCCGAAATGCTCGCCCCGTTGCGCGCTATCCAGTCGCGGGTCCGAAGGGAACTCGAATGGATCGACGGTATTGGCAAAGAAAGTGCCGCCGGATTTGCCGCGATAGATGTTCGTGCCGCTGTAGAAGTCGGTGGCATCGTTGCCAGGATCAGGCGCGGCGATCGCTTCGAAATTCAACGAGTGCAGTTCCCACTGCATGCGACCGGTCCTGTCATACGCTCGAATATCGGTGCCGCCCGTGCGGGCGAGGTCCCATCCGATGCCCCACGGATTGTTGAGCACATAGAGATTGCCCGCCGCATCGCGTCCAATGCCTACCACGCGATTGAAGCGTTTGTCGCCCGTTTGCCCTTTGATGCCCGTGGACGTATCGAGGTACCCGCCGCGTACACCGAACGTGCCCGCGAGTCGGGGATGCCCGCTCGCCAGGGCATATCGCTTGATGTTCAAATCAGGGCCCTCATCGCCCACGAGCAACTGATTCGAGGTGGAGTCCCAATAAAGCGCGGAGGGTCGCGATCCGCCCGGCATGCGCAGAGTCGTCATGGGCCGCCCGGCCGCGCTGAATTCGACGACCTCCCCCTCGTCTTTTCGAGCGACCCAGACGTTTCCGGCATCGTCCGCCGCCAGCGCGCCCGGGTGCTGAAACGCGATATCGCGTTGCCAGATGCCATCGACGGTATAGATGCGGACACGGCTGCCCGGAAAATCGCTCGCGTAGACCAACGATTTCGACGTCGCGAGACCGGTGATCCGATCCGCATGAACGCCGACACTTGCATTGCTGACTTGAAAGATCCGGTCGCGCACGCCGGTCGTCCGGTCGAAACGCCCCACCGCGCCGCTGCCGCCGCGCGCATCCGACTGTAATTCGGCGAAGAGCGACGTGGCATTGCCGGTGATGGCTCCGCCTTGAACTTCGTTATGGCGGCCGATGGAACCGATGGTCTTACCCTGGCGATAGATACCGATTCCACCGGCGTTCTCATCCCACATCGACGCCGTATAGACGGTGCCGTCCGGCGCGACCCACATCGAGCGCGCCGCATTGCCGACATGCTCGGCGAGCGAACCGTAAGAATTCGCGAGCCAGTCCGTCGTATATTCCGCGGGACACGATGGCGCAACCATCGCGAGCATGGCACCGGAAAGTACCAGGCGCATTATCGTCTTGCCCATAAGCATCGTTGTTTGTCCCGAGCTTGTCCGCGAATCCAGATCATAGCAACGAGAATCTCTTCAAAAGGCTCCCATCAATTAAAACGCATATTTTTTATTCAAAACCGCTAAGCGGCACGTTGACGAGGGAGCATGCGCCGGGCCTGAACGAATGCTGGCCGGATTTACGGGAATGAGGATCGCCCGATGCGGAGTTCGCAGCTCAGGCGGCATGGTGTCATGGCGCGCCCGGCATCGTTCCATACGACTGCTATTGCAGCCCGCAAGCGATGTGGTCCGCGGCAAACGGATTGCGTAACGTCAAGCCCTCTTCGACGACGAGTCCGTGCTGCATGTCTTCGGTGTAGAGCGTCTCGCAGCTTTCGGTCGATGCCGCGGCGACGATACACGCATCGTAGAACGCAAGCCCATGACGTTTGGCGATACGCCGTGCCAGTTCATGGACTTCCACGGTCAGCGGCACGACATCGCAGAAACTGAACAGCACCTCGACAAACTGCTCGGCTTCGTTCCAAGACATGCGCAGCTTGCGGATGCAAACGTTCGTCACCTCGTTGAGAACCTGCACGCTGATCGTCGGCCGAAGTTTGAGCAGGCTCTCCGCGCGGTTCGCCTTAACTTCATCGGCCGATAACAGGTACAACACGACGTTGCTATCGAGGAAGATCTTCGTTTCGTCAGTCCCGATCATTCGCCTCATCTCGGTTGAATTTGAAGTCCGCGGGCAGCTTGCCGCGCAAACGCCGCAGCCGCGCAAGCAGCGCATCCCCGCTCGGCTTCTTGCGTACCGCAAACCTGCGAGGCGAGTCGACAACGATTTCGATGTCGTCGCCTTCCCTCAGCTCCAGCGCTTCCACAACGCTAACAGGAAGACGTACCGCGAGACTATTACCCCATTTGGCTACCTGCATCACCGGCCCCCTAAGATATACATAATCGAATTGTATATCTTCGACATAGAAACGCAAGCGCCCCCGTAGGCAATCCCGCCGACTGCCGCAACTCCCCCCGAAAGGATGCGCGACCCGCGTGATACAAGGCTTCTATCGTAAAGACACGAAGCGCTTGAACTGGTCTTTCGCAAAGCGCTCGACTCATCAGATTCGGCTCAAGCGCGTATGCCGCGTTTGACAGATCAACGCCGCCCGTTCAACTGGGGGTCTCGTGCATAACGCTCGTTGGCTCGTGCTCGTTGCGTGTACCTGCGTCATGACCATGCTGGGTACCTTGTATTCCTGGAGCATGTTCAGTGAAGTTCTCAGCAGCGGTTTCGGCTGGCCACACACCGTGTCCGTCGCCGCGTTCTCTTGCGCTGTCTTTTTCGTCGGCCTGGGCGCGATGATCGGCGGGCGATGGCAGGACAAGGCGGGGCCTCGCGCTGTCACGTTGATCGGTGTCGTACTGTGGGGCGCGGGAAACCTGCTGGCGGGTATCGGCACGGCCGCACTCGGGCCGCTTTGGCTCTATCTGACTTATGGCGTTGTCGGTGGCTTCGGTGTCGGGCTCGGCTATGTCACGCCGGTCACCACCGCAATCAAGTGGTTCCCCGATCGCCCAGGCTTGGCCGGCGGCATTGTGGCAATGGGTTTTGGATCGGGTTCGATCGTCTATAACCTCATCGTCAGCGCAGTCCCGTCGCTTCCCGGTACAGCGGCGGGCGGTGCCGCAATCGCCGGCTCGCACGATGCGGTACATGCGGCGCTCAATACGCTTACCTGGTCAGGCGTCGCGCTACTCGCGTTCGGTTCCGCATGCGCCAGTTTCGTCACCAATCCCCCCGCGCAGGAATGGACAAACGTGACAAGAAACGCGAACGAAGCGTCCTTCACGACGGCCCAAATGCTGCACACACCGCAGTTCTTTCTGCTGTGGCTGATGTTCTTCGCCAATGTCGCGGCGGGGATCTTGCTCATTGCCAACGTACTGCCCATCATGCAGGAGCAGGTTCACGCAACGCCGCGTCTCGCCGCCCGGGTGTACGCCGCTACCGCAATCGCGAATGCAGCCGGGCGGTTCGTTTGGGGATACATCTCCGACAAGATCGGACTCAATTCCACCTTTGCGATGCTGTTTGCCGTGCAAGCCATCGCCTTTTTCTTCATCGGCGGTGTGCATGAGCTCAGTTGGCTCGCAGTCGCATTCGGCGCGATCTTTCTATGCTTCGGAGGCGGCTTCGGCGTCATGCCATCGTTCAATACGCGCTACTTCGGCACCGCGCATATAGGCGCCAACTACGGGATGCTCCTTACTGCATGGGGATGCGCGGGCATTGCCGGACCGCTGATGGCCGCTCGCATCGCGGATGTCGCGGGCTCCTTTTCGCAGGCACTGCGGATCGAAGCCGTGTTGCTCGTCGCGGCCATGCTGTTGCCGTGCCTCATTCGCGCACCGCGCAAGTCGGGTCCGCAGCGAGACAGTCAAGCCCGTGCGGATATCGCGGGCACGGTGATGTCCGCGACCGCTTCGCGCTCATTCAAGTGATGCCGAGAGCCGCAAGCCGTCAGCCGCCAGCACAGCGGCGCAACCCACGTCCGATCGCCCCCGCACTGGTCGCTCGCACCTCTTCGTTGCGCGGGCCCACGGTTCGCGTGTGGCACGCACAGCGGCGAGCTCGCGTGCTATTTCTGTTCGATTTACCATCGTCGGCGCGCCTTGAGTCGCGTCGCGCAAACAATGCCACGCTCTGTTCCACCTCATTCCCTACGAAGTACCCCAGCCACGCGGATATTCGCCGCTCCCCCCACCATGCGCCGCACGAAGCTCTTGTCGCCCAACCGACAGGCGCTAGTAGCGGAACTACCCAAAGGACTGCTGGCCGGATTGCCGTTGTCGCGCAGGCCCCCCCGCGTGCTCAGCCAACCTGGCAGTCAGGCTGCGAACGGGGCCGGCGCATCGTTCAAAGTCGGCAAATACAGTGAGGAGTGGCGAGTCGACGAAACGCGGCGGCTGGTGTCGGAAGTGCTCTCGGAGGCACAGCGCATCGGCATGTCGAAAGGACGCTACGAACGTTTCATAGCGCAATACATGGCGCTCGAGCTTGGCATCGAAGAACCCGGATCGTCGAAATCGGCGCCGGCCGGAACGATTTCGATCGACGACAAGCAAACGCCCTACGCCTTCATGCGGGACGCCGAGATTCCCGAATACATCTCCCGGGGTCCCTTGCGCGCCGGTTTCGCGGGGTTCCACCAGATTTATGGCGCTCGGGCGGTCGGGGGCGCACCAGGTCTGCGCGATGTGCCTTTGATCAGACACCCGAGCGCACGGTTCGTATTGGCCGCGCATCCTGGAAAAAAGGAGGCGCTCATCCAAAAACTACTGAATGGGGAAACGGTCACGCTCGCGACGGAGTACGTTCCGCTGGCGAAGCGCATCGCTTCCGAACGGGCATGGTCCGTCAATTTCTATCAATCCGGAAAAGGGATGGCCGAGATCGATGCGGGCCACCATCCAGGCCGGTTCGATGGCGTGGTAGCGATCGCCGACACCGAAGATACGTTGCATGCCAGCGGTCTCGACGTTATCAAGGGCTTCGATCATCTCGCGCCGGTGGATATTCATTTCGTGTGGAGCGCCGATCTGCGCGTGAGCGATCCAAGCCTCTATCGCCAAAACGACTATCCCCGGTTGGACATCGATTCGCTCGAGGCCCCGGCCCGCCAGGCTCGATTGAATCGATGGCTCGACGGCAGGCAAGCCGAAAGAATCCAGGCGATGCTTGCCGCCCCGAACCGGCGGGGTCGCGTCAGGCATCCGCCAGATCGAGAATGATTAAACAGGCCGGTATTTATATGACAAAAAGGAACCCGGCCAGCGCGAGGCATCGAACGTCGTTCATCGCCGATTGCTGGCGACGTTCGCCGTTTTCGCCAATAATGCGTCGATAACGATCACAGGACGGAGGCGGCCATGGAGTACTCCCCCGAAGCCATTCGTACCGTCGCGGTGGTCGGTCACACCGGTTGCGGCAAGACTTCGCTCGTCGAAGCGCTGCTGCATGAGAGCGGCACGATTCACGCGGCGGGCAGTGTCGATCGCGGCACGACCGTCTGCGATTTCGATCCGCTCGAGCGCAAATATCACCATTCGCTGAGCTCCGCGATCACGCACCTGGATTACCGCGACACCCGCGTCTATCTGGCCGATACACCGGGTTATCCCGACTTCTCCGGCCTTTCGATCAGCGCGCTGCCCGCCGTCGAGACGGCCGCCATCGTCATCAATGCGCGCGCCGGCATTGAAATGACGACGCGACGCATGATGGCCTGGGCTCAGGCGCGCAAACTGTGTCGAATCATCGTCGTCAATGGTATCGACGGAGAAAAGGTCGACCTCCCCGATATCGTCGCGCAGATTCAGGAAACATTCGGCAAAGCGTGTCTGCCGATCAATCTGCCCGCGCAGGGGGCGCAGGCAGTGGTCGACTGCTTCTTCAATCCTTCCGGAGAATCGGATTTCCTGACGGTGGCCGGCGCGCACGATGCACTCATCGATCAGGTCGTCGAACTCGACGCGAACCTGATGGAGCTCTATCTCGAACAGGGCGAAGCCATCAGCCCCGAGCAACTGCATGAGCCGTTCGAGCGCGCGTTGCGTGAAGGGCATCTCGTACCGATCTGCTTCACCTCGGCCGCCACGGGCGCCGGCGTTCGCGAGCTGCTCGATATCTTCGTGAGGTTGTTGCCGAGCCCGCTCGAGGGCAACCCGCCCCTCTTTTACCGCGATGTCGACGGACGTCGCGAGACCGTTCAGGCGCAGCCGCTCGCCGACAAGCACGTACTCGCACACGTGTTCAAGATCGTGGTGGACCCGTACATCGGCAAAATGGCGGTCTTTCGTATCCATCAAGGCACCGTGCGACGCGACAGCCAGCTCTATATCGGCGACGCCCGTCAACCGTTCAAGGTGGCCCATTTGATGACGCTTCAGGGCAAGGAGCACGTGGAAATCGCGCGCGCGGGGCCGGGCGATATCTGCGCGACGGCCAAGGTCGACGAGATAGGCTTCGATGCCGTCCTCCACGATTCGCCCGACGACGGCAATATTCATCTCACACCGCTTGCGTTCCCCACGCCGATTTACGGCCTCGCGATAGAGCCCGAGCGCCGCGGCAATGAACAGCGCCTCTGGGAAATCCTTCAGAAACTGACCGCAGAAGACCCTTGCTTGCGAATCGAACACTCGGGCACCAATGAAACGGTGGTACGCGGCCTCGGCGAACTGCATTTGCGACACATGCTGGAACGGCTCGCCGACCAATACAAGCTCTCGGTGCTTACTCGTCCTCCCAGGATCGCTTACCGGGAAACGATCGTCGGGCTTGCGCAAGGACATCATCGACACAAGAAGCAGACCGGTGGCGCCGGACAATTCGGCGAGGTCATGTTGCGCGTCGAACCGCTGCCGCGTGGCAGCGGATACGAATTCGTCGACGCGGTCAAAGGCGGCGCCATTCCTGGCCAGTTCATGCCGGCCGTCGAGAAAGGCGTGCTGCAGGCCATCGAAAGCGGGCCGCTGGCCGGTTTCCCGATGCAGGACGTGCGCGTCACCGTCTTCGACGGCAAGAGCCACCCGGTCGACTCGAAGGAAGTCGCATTTGTCGCAGCGGGCCGCAAGGCATTCATCGATGCGGCACTCAAAGCGCAGCCCATCCTGCTCGAGCCGATCGTGAATATCGAAGTGATGACACCCGAGGCGGCGATAGGCGACATCATCGGCGACTTGTCCACGCGCCGCGCCCAGGTACAGGGTACGCGCGCGCTTGCGGGACACGCCGTCGTGGTGACTGGAAAAGTCCCGCTATCGGAGCTGACCGACTATCAATCGCGCCTCAACGCACTAGCCGGCGGGCATGGCAGTTACAGCATCGAATTCAGTCATTACGATGCTGTACCGCCGAATCAGCAGGAGCGGCTCGCAGCAGAGCATCGCAAGCAACACGAAGCCGCGGCTCAGTGAATGCGACACCCGTTTTTCACGATCGGTCATTCGACGCGCACACTGGACGAGTTCGTGGGCCTGCTGAAGGCCTCCGACGTCGAGTGCGTCGTCGATGTGCGCAGCTTCCCCCGCTCGCGCACCAACCCACAGTTCAATACGGACACGTTGCCCGATGCGCTGGCGGCGCACGGAATCGGGTACTGTCATCTGCGGGAACTCGGCGGACGGCGCGGCAAGCCCCGTGGCAACGAGCCCTCGGCAAACGGATACTGGACGCATCCGGCGTTTCGCAACTACGCCGACTACGCGTGCACCGCGCCCTTCGCCGAGGGTCTTGCAGCGCTCATAGAATTGGGCGCGCGCAAGCGTTGCGCCGTCATGTGTTCGGAAGCCGTCTGGTGGCGCTGTCATCGCCGCATCATTACGGACTACTTACTATCGCGCGGCGAGGAGGTCAGACACATTCTGGGCGATCGCCATGTCGATGCGGCCTCCATGACACCCAGTGCCCACCCGCGGCCGGACGGCACCATCGTCTATCCCGCATGAGACACGGCCATGCACTCGCGCGGCCGTCAGCCCACCGTTCCATTCGGAAGGAGAAAAAACGATGTCGAAGATCGAGCAAAAGATCTCCCCTTGTCTCTGGTTCGACAACCAGGCTGAAGAAGCCGCCCGCTTTTATACATCCGTATTCGACAATAGCCGCATAGTCGACATCAACCGCTACCCGGACGCCGTACCCGACAAGGCCGGTACGGTCATGCTCGTCACGTTCGAGCTCGCCGGTCAGGTGTTCTATGCCCTGAACGCCGGGCCGCACCACGGGTTCAACGATGCCATCTCGCTTCTCGTCGAATGCGAGACACAAAATGAAATTGACGGCCTGTGGACGAAGCTCACCGACGGTGGCGAAGAACGTCCGTGCGGTTGGCTGAAAGACCGGTATGGCGTGTCATGGCAAGTCGCGCCAACGCGGCTTTTGGAGCTGATATCCGACGACGATCGCGCGGTCGCTGCCGCGGCCATGCGCGCGATGTTCGAGATGAAGAAAATCGTGTTGGCGGATATCGAGCGCGCCGCCGTTGCGGGCGGTCGGAAAGATCACTGAGCCTCGAGGTGAAGCGACTCTGAGCGCGCCGGCCTACCGAGCAGAAAACCCTGAGCGTGCGTGCACCCGCACGCGCGCACGAAGTCGAGCTGCTCGCTCGTTTCGACGCCCTCCGCCGTCGTCGGCATCCCCAGTTCGCGTGCCAACGCAACGATGCCGCGCACGACCGCGGCGGATTTGCTCTGATGCACGGCCGTCTTCACGAACGACCCGTCGATCTTCAACTTGTCGAACGAAAAGCGCACCAGCGTCGACATCGTCGAAAACCCCGTGCCGAAATCATCGAGGACGAGCCCGACTCCCTGCGCGCGCAGATTCGCCAAATTCCGCCGCGTATGCACGTCATCGCTCAGAAACACCGTTTCCGTCACTTCGATATTGAGCCGATGCGGCGGCAAACCTGTTGCTCTCAAAATCATGGCGACGGTCGACGCGAACGATGCCTCGGTCAGTTGAACCGGCGACACGTTGACAGCGACGGCCGCCGCATCGGGCCAGCTCAGCGCCTCGACGCACGATTGCCGCAGCGCCCACTCGCCGAGCGGTACGATCAATCCCGTTCGCTCAGCGATCGGAATGAACGCTGCGGGCAGCAACTCGCCCCGGCTCGGATGCGTCCAGCGAAGCAATGCCTCGCGGTCAGTGACAGCCCCTGTGGCAATCTCGACGACGGGTTGGTACTCCATGCGCAAACCGCCGAAGGTACGCAGCGCGCCTTCCAGATCGCTTCGTATCAAGCTCAGGTCTTCGTTGGACGCATGCGTCGACGCGTTGAATATCGCCGATGCACTCTTGCCGCTGCGCTTCACCGCATACAATGCGCGGTCCGCGCAGATCAGCAATTGAGCTCCGGTATCGCCATGATCGGGATACAGCGCAATGCCTACGCTCGCACCGACGTGCACGGTCGCATCGTTCAGCACGAAAGGTTGCGAAAGCGTCTTGACGATACGATCGGCGAGCGCGCCTGCGTCGGCCGGCAAAGGCGTGCCATCGGATACGACGACAAACTCATCGCCGGCCAGACGCCCGACGAGTTCGCCTTCCGGCGCGATCTCGGCGAGACGCGCCGCCGCACCTTGCAGGATCTCGTCTCCCGCGGCGTGACCGAGGCTGTCGTTGATGGCCTTGAAGCCGTCGAGGTCGATCAGCAAGACCGCGAACGCGTGAGCCCGGCGCGACGAAGCAACGCTCGTGCGCTCGAGCAAAAGCTCGCTGATACGGGCGCGATTCGGCAAACCGGTGAGGCTGTCGCGACGCGCAAGCCGATGACTGCTTTCGCGCGCGGCAAGCAGCGCGACAGTATCGCGATTGCTTCTCAGTGCGACGGTAAAAAATCCGGCTGCGCAAAATGGCGCTTGAAATAGCAATACGAGCTTACCCGATCCCGGCGAAAACGCAGCGCCCAATCCAAGCAATCCGAGAATGGCGGAAATCTGCACCAAAACGAGGCGCGGCGTGCCTGCATTACGTCCGGCCAGCCCGCCGATCACGCCCACCGCGCAGACATTCCCAAGCAGAAAGAGCGTCGAGTCCCCACTGGTATTGCATAAGAACGTGCCGAAACCGAAAAGCACGCTCCAGAGCACACTCGCGAAAAGAAACAGCGCTGTCGGCGTTGGCTCTTTGCGCGCGCTGCGCCGACGGCATACATAAATCACCGCCAGGCGCACAGCGAGCAATCCAAGCACCGCGGTGCCCCACCCCGCATAAAGGCTCCGGCGATGAAAATAGTACGCCGTCGCCGCTACACTGATTTCGCATATCGATGCGAAGACGATCTCGGGTGTACGCGTAAAGAGATTGGCTAGCAGCGTTTGTCTGTTCTCGAAGCTTAAATTCGCATTGGAGGAGACAAGCCACCTGAAAAAGGCCGACTTCGGTTCGCTAAAAGCCATGTCCAACGGTTTCGACGGTGAATGGGTCGGCGTGAGCCTATCGCGCGATTATTACGTGAAATCGTAAGAATTGCCAAAGAAAGCGGAAAGCGCCAAAAAACGGCGCCCCTTCCAAGTCATCGGCTTCGCTTCGAAGATCAACGTTTCGCGATCGAATGAACAGCCGCTCGTCCAGCGTTTAACGTTGGGCTCGAGGCAACGCGCTTTCAAAAACACGCCGATGATCCGCCATTACGGGCTTCGCTTTCCGCTTCCTTTTCTACCGTTTCCGCCGGCCGACTGCTCGGCCGGCGACGATCGCATACCCGCATGGAGAAGCGTCGCTGGTCCGGCGGTACTTCAGGCATTGAATGCATTCGCGCCATCGTGCGTCGGCTATCACGGCGCACCGCGTCCAAGGTCGATTCCTCCGGCAACGACGATTGCGCCTGGACACAAAGCGTTCAACGCGCAACGCGCGCCGGCGCCGGCGCCGGCGAACGATGGAGCCGTCGCAATTGCACCGCGAGCGAATTTTGCGGACGTCGTTCGCTCGTTGGAAGAGACGGGCTCACACAACGAAAGCGCGTTGAAGCGGACGGTGGCCGACTGGCTCCGGCTGGAAGAGGCCGCCGGCAACTTCATGATGCACTTTCAGCCGCTCTACAAAAGGCAAAGCGCGCAACCCACTCAATTGGCACTCGCACGCCAGGTCTCACATTACGAAGCATTGATCCGGCATCCCCACTACAAGCCGCAGGAGTTCATCCCCGCCGTCGAAAAGTGGGCGCCTGTGGAATTGGCGTTACTGGCTTTGCGTATCACGGCCGAGACTGCCACGCGGTACCCCGATGCATCATTCTCGGTCAACATGCCCGGCACCGCGTTCAACGATCCGCGCTTGCCGTCGCTCATCGCGAACGTGCTCCACGAGATCGGTGTCGATGCCCAACGGATCATGATCGAGGTGACGGAGACAGGCTTGCTCCCCGACATGCGCCGCATGCGCTCCGCCCTGTACGCATTGCGGGAGGCCGGGCACCAGATTGCCATCGACGATTACGACATGGGCCACGCGCGGCACTATATCTCGGCGCTGCGCGATGGCCCGAACGCGCACTCGTTATGTAACGCCATCAAGATCGATCGTGAATGTGTGCAACTCATGAATCTGTCGAAATATCCCGCGCTTCAACGAAAATTGAACATCACCGACGATGCCGAAGGACCGTTGACCCTGGCGCAACTGAGCGCCATCAAGCAAATCGAGGACGATGCGTTCGAGGCCATCGTCGAGGTCGTCGGCGACATGCACCGAATGGGCGTGCGCGTGATCGCGGAAGGAGTGGAATACGACCGGGAGGAGAGACGTCTGGAGCGCGCCGGTGTCGACGAACTGCAGGGTTTCCTGCTTTCAGAACCGAAACTCGTCCCAAGCGTGGCGTGACCGATCGGATAAATGCCCCTCATGAACAGACAATCATCGCCGCCCAACAGTGAGGTCACCTCGATCGCCATGAACGAGTCGCACGACATCGAAGCGGTCCAGCTCGAAGCGCAAGCGGATTGGCATTTCATGAAACGCGAATTCCGCGATGCCCTGGCGTGCCAGTTGCAAGCCATCGCGCTTCGGAAACGCCAGGAAGATTGGACGGGGGCGGGAAATGGCGCGCAGAACGCGGGCCTCCTCCATTTTCTGCTCGGCAATCACGACGATGCGATACACGCTTACAGCGAGGCGCTGGAATTCCGTACGAGCGCGGACGACTTCCGCGGACAAGCGGTGACGTTGGGCCGGATGGCTGAGGTGTTCCAGCATATCGGCCGGCATGCTCGTGCCGTACAGCTGCTGGAACAGTCGATGCACCTGTTCTCTCGCGCCGGCACAAGCCTTGACGTCGGGACCGCACTCAACAACATCGCTGTCTCCTATCGTGAAATGGGCCAATGGGATAAAGCGATGCGGTGCCATGAGCAAGCGCTCGAAAATCGCAGGCAGGCCGGCGATATCGTGGGGCTCGCCGCGACGCTTCATAACCTGGGCGTGCTGTATTCCGATCAGTCGCAGGACCATCGTGCCCGCGAGCTGTTCGAGGAAGCCCATGGCCTTCGCGAGACGATGAACGACATGCAGGGGATCGGGCAAACGACGCTCCGGCTGGGCATGCTCCACGAAAAGCATGGCGACTTCGCGGCTGCGATCGCGGCCTACGAACGGGCCCTGGCCTTGGCCCGGCACCCGCAGGTGCAAAGCAAGGACGATGAGGCCACCGCATTGCTCAATCTCGCGGATGTCTATTCGAATCAAGGCGACCACGAGCGCGCGCTCGCGCTACTGGATGAAACCGAGAAGCTCTTTATCGAAACAGGCATGACGACCGGGGTGGCGATGGTTCAATACGGGCGCGGCCGCTCGCTGGCGGCGGCAAGCCGTACGTCCGAGGCACTCGCCTGGTTCGAGGCGGCACGATCGCATTTCTCGCAGTTGCAGGATCGGCCTCGCCTCATCTCCACGCTGATCGCCATGGGCACCCTTTTCTCGCGCACTGGACGGCACAGGCAAGCGCGCGACGCGTTTGCGTCCGCGCTCGAATTGCAAAGGCAATTGTCGCTTCGTGCCGACGAGGCGGCCACGCTGCAATTGATCGCGCGCGAATCGGCGGCGCTAGGCGACACGACGACGGGCATCAACTATCATTAGCCGGTGTCATCGTTCAGGGCCGTGGTCATCGATATGAACAAACAGGTCGCTCGCGCATGATCACCCAAACCTTTTGTACGGATCAGATTCCGAACAACGAGCGCTTCGACTACTGGCGCGAAGTCCTGTGCCGCAACTTCTTTGGCATGACCTCTGAAGCGTCGCGCTCGGATCGCGAGAATTTCAATGGCTTGATGCAGGTCGGCACGATTGGCGATAGC
This sequence comes from uncultured Paraburkholderia sp., assembly GCA_966421005.1. Lineage (GTDB taxonomy): Bacteria > Pseudomonadota > Gammaproteobacteria > Burkholderiales > Burkholderiaceae > Trinickia. The sequence goes on along the minus strand of CBJLAJ010000005.1, from coordinate 58,087 downwards.
GCATTGATCGAAGTCCGCTCGTCTCCAAATATCTCGAAGCGACTGGAACGTGACATCGCCGATGCCGTCGGCAATGCTTTTTTTGTCTTCATGCAGGGGGGCGGTGCCACGCACCACTACTCCACCAGCCACAATATCGAATTCGTGACGCGCGCGAATGCGTTGGCTGTCACGCATTCGGACGTGCCGTTCGTTTCACAGCCGCTTGAAGGCAACGAGTTTCATTTCCGGTTGGTGAAATTCCCGTTCAGCCGGCTACAGCCGGGAATCGAAAGAAGTACGCAAGCCCCGCCGCATCCGCTCGATCGCCACATCGGGGTCGAGCCGTTACTGCGGGCATACTTCGACGCGTTCTTCGAGGCGGCGCCCAACCTCGACGGGTTTTCGGCCGACGTCGCGGTGCAAACACTCGCGAATCTGGCGATGTTGGCTTATGGCGTGGCGGGGCCCGACGATAACGCTAGCCGGGAAGCCGTTCAACGGGCCAAGCGCCAGCGGGTGGTCCAGTTCATCGAGCAGAATCTTCATGACCCAGGGCTCAGCCCCAGTTCGGCCGCACGCGCGCTCGGCGTGTCGGTACGCCAGTTGCACATGCTCTTCGAGCCGACAGGCGTGTCGTTCTCGCAACGCGTCCGCACGCGGCGTTTGTCCAGAGTGCGCTCGATGCTCTCCTGCGATCGTTCAGCGAAAGTGACCGAAGTCGCTTTAGCGTGCGGTTTTGAAAGTCCAACAACGTTTTACCGGGCATTCAATAGCGAGTTCGGCATATCGCCGATCGAATTTCGCGCACAGATTCTTGCCGACGACGAACCGGCCGCACCCGGTACGAGTTGAGCCGGCAACACCGCCCCGCCCGATCAACCGACAATCCTCCTGCCTCGACTCGTCGCCCATCGCGACAGGCCGCCCGTAGCGGCTGCTCCTGTCGCATTTAAAGCCTACGAACCGCGCCGCCGGGCCTTTAGCGCCGGTGACTAAGCTAAAGCGTATCGCTCGCTGAAGCGTGTCGTAGTTCTAAAAAGCAAGTCGTTCGTTCGGTTGGCCAACCTTGAAGAGGTGTGCAATGAGATCGTCACTTTTGCGTCATATCGCGTCTGTCGCTGCCGCCGCCGTCTCTGTATGTGGACTCGTACTGCCCATGGCATCGAATGCGCAATCGTCGAGTGCGGTGGGCGTGGCCGGCGGTGTCGCCAGAATCGCCCAGCAAACGTTGAATCAGGGGCACGTCGGCCCGTGCAGCATCGACCCTGCGCAATCGGACAAAAGCGGCACTGCATCGCACGAATGCAGCACCGCTTCGATGAAGGCTGCGCACGCTCGTGACAACGATCGAAACACGAGTACCCATCTTGCGCAGGTCATGCCTCGTTGACCGATCCGCTGCGATGGCGGCGAATGCGCATTCGTCACCGCATTCGCCGCGGACCATGTCCCGTTATGACTTGGTCGGCGTGAGCGAACCCATCCCGTGGGGAGTCTTCATCGTCGTGCAGGTACCGGTCGGCACGTTCTTGTAGTGGTCGCCGTCGTAGTCCATCTTTTGCGTGCCGGCACAGGTCGTACCCGCTCCCGCCTTGCAATCGTTATGGCCGGCGAGCGCCACGCCATAGCATTTTTCGACGCTTTGTGCGGCTGCGTTCTGCGCGAACGTGCCGGCGGCCAGCGATGCGAGAACCAGGGCTGCTGCGGAAAGCTTGTTCGTATTCATCAATTCGCTCCTTAATGCCATCAAGTGGTTGGCGATCGCTTGGCACCTGTCATCAGCCGTTGCACTGCGCGATCTGCTAGCTAATTCGCCGCATGGAGGCGGGCGGTTACAGCGTTCGAAAAAAAGTTTCGACATCGGCTTTACGAGGTCGCGAATTCCGCCGCCACGGCCGCAATCAGCGCCTGCATCCGCGCTGTCTTGTACAGATCGAGATGGGCCACGAGCCAAACGTCGAAATGCTCGCAGCGGCGCGGCATCACGCGCACGAGCTCGGGCTCGCTGTCGGCGCGAAAGCATGGCAGGCCGGCCAGGCCGAGCCCCGCGATCGTCGCCTCGAACAGCATCATGGTCGACGAAGTCTGAAATGCAACCCGCCCACGCGTGGTCGGCTCGCCACAGAGGGCATCCCACATCGAAGGGACCACGGGCTGCTGATACATCACGAGATCGTGCCCAACGAACGCTTCGCCTTCGCGCGGCGAGCCACGGGCGGCAACGTACGCGCGCGAAGCATAGATACCCATCTCCAGCTGGGCAAGCCGTCTCACGACGAGTTCGGGCGAATCGGGTCGGACGGTGCGAATCGCGAGATCGGCTTCGCGTCGCGTCAAATTGGCGACGCCCGCCGACGTCACGCAGACGATATCGATGCCAGGGTGCGCGCGCCGCAGCGTCGCGATGGCGGGCACGACGAATCGTTTGCCGAGCGAATCTGTGGTCGCGACCCGAATCGTACCGCTCAACGCTTCGTCCGTCCCCGCTACACGCCGCTCCATCGCCAACGCCGCCTGCTCCATCGCCTCGGCCGGCGCGACGAGCGCTTCGCCGGCCGAGGTCAGCACATAAAGCGAGGGCGTGCGCAGAAACAGCCGCGCGGACAATTCGGCCTCGAGCGCGGCGATGCGCCGCCCGACGGTGGCCTGATCGACGGCTAGCCGCGCAGCCGCGCCGCGTAGCGTGCCGGCCCGTGCCACCGCCAAAAAGAAACGCGCGTTGTCCCAATGAATCATTGCAGCGATTGGCTCCCGTCGTTCGTTGCCGTGATGCAAATTTGCATCACTGCGATGCAATATTACTGCTTTATCGCATCGCACTGCGTTTATAGACTATGAGGCAAACAGTCAACGGAGAAGCGAATGTCCGATACGGTTCTCACAAGCATCGACGCATGCACCCTGCGGCGCCGCGACGCGTGGCGCAGGCGCGTCACGCTCGGTCTCGTCGCCGGCGGCATGTTCATGGCGGTACTCGACACGACGATCGTCAATGTCGCGTTGCCTGCGTTGCGCACCTCGCTCGGTGCGACCGTAAGCGGCCTCGCATGGATCGTCGATGCCTATACGCTCACGTTTGCCGCTTTGATTCTCGCTGGCGGTGTCGCGACCGATCGTTTCGGTGCCAAAACGGTCTACCTCACCGGCCTCGCGGCCTTCGTCGCGGCATCCGCCGCCTGCGGTCTCGCAAGCTCGGTGGGCGCGCTGGTCGCGGCCCGTTTCGCGCAAGGCGCTGGCGCCGCGCTGTTTCTGCCGGCCTCGCTTGCCATCGTGCGCGCTACGTTCGACGATGTGCAGGAACGGGCGCGCGCCATCGCCACTTGGGCGCTCGTTGCGTCGGCTGCAGCCGCGATCGGGCCTGTCGTGGGCGGATTGCTCATCGACAGCTTCGGGTGGCGCAGCGCGTTTCTTGTCAATCTGCCACCAGGCGCGGTCGCGTTCGCGGGCGCCATGGTTATGGTCCGACAGGCAGCCCGAAGCACCGCGATCCGCCGTTTCGACTGGGGCGGTCAGTTGTCGAGCGCCGCGGCGCTCGGCGCACTATGTTTCGCAGCGATCGAATTGCCGACGCGCGGTCCGCGTTCGCCCGAAGTCGTCGCGGCCTCGCTGATGTTCGCGGTCTGTGTCGCGGCGCTGGTTGTTTTCGAGCGCCGCTCGCGCGAGCCGATGGTTCCGCTCGCGTGGTTTCGAAACCGGATTTTCACGGCGATGAATGCCGCGGGGACGCTCGCCTACGTCGGGTATTTCGGATTGCTGTTCAATCTCAGCCTTTATCTGCACGGCGCGCTCGGAATGAATGCGAAGGCGACGGGCTTCGCCTTGCTGCCGATGGCGGCAAGCCTCTCATTCGGCAACCTGCTCTCGGGTAAGCTGCATGCGCGCCTCGGCGCCGCGCGCCTGATGACGATCGGACTGGCCGCGGCGGCAATAGCGGCACCGGTCACCGCCGCGCTCTTCGCCTCGTCGGCACCCCGTCCGTTCATCTATGCGGCGATGGCGATCTTCGGAATGGGCACCGCCTTGTCCGTACCGCCGATGATCTCCACTGTGCTCGAGCAAGTGCCGGCCGAGCTCGCCGGTGTCGCGTCCGGCCTGCTCAACGCGTTGAGGCAGGCGGGCGGCCTCGTTGGCGTCGCCCTGGCCAGCGCGGCCACGATGCTCGCAACGCAGCTGACGGCGTCCCTATGCGTCTTCAGCGCGGTGAGTGGTATCGCCTATGCCGCGGCCGCCGTGCTGGCGCACCTGTTCGGCGCCGCGCGCCGCGCTCAATAGCCGAGAATCGGGTCCCACAGCGCAATCGTACTGAACGCCGTAATGATAAGCAGTCCTGATGTCGTTGATGTCGAGCACCTGCACGTTGTCCAGCGCCACGATGGCAGGCCAACGTATCACCCGTAGCGCGAACGACCTGTCTCGATGCGAAGCCATCCCCCTGGTTTGCGAAGACGCCGATATGCGGCGCTATTCATCGGTTGATCGCATTCATCGAATTCAATGCGCCCGGAGATCTTCGCGCTCGAGGCGAAATCGTTCGTAGTGCACGGCTTCGCTCGCGTTGTATCCGACTCGACGCATGCCGATTTTTTGAGCCACGCGAAGCGACGCGGTGTTTGCGGAGGCGATATCGGCAATCACGCGCGGCAGACGTAACGTTACGAAGGCATGATGCACGAGCGCGTTAGCCGCTTCCGTGGCAATGCCCCTGCCCCACGCGTCGCGGACAAGACGCCAACCTATCTCGACTTCGGGCCCGCGCCCGTGGTCCGGAATGAGCAACACCCAGCCGATGAACCGCTCGGGCGCGCTGCGCTCACGGATCGACCAGTAGCCCAGTCCAGGTGGATATCGCCTCGTGATGCGGTATTGGACGAACTGCCGATGCGCGAGCGGATCGTTCCAAGGCCCGGCGATATATCGGGTGACCTCGGGATCGCGGTCCATCGCGAGGCATGCCTCCAGGTCGGCAAGCGTTCGCTGGCGGATCAGCAACCGGGGGGTATCGAGTTCGGGCAGTGCCTGCGGTTCGGGCGTCGGAATGGGCATGAGAAAGGGTAACGGGTTTTTATTGAATGTGGGTCGCTAGCTATGACCCGACGGAACGCATCATGTTTATCGAAACAAAACTTTCTGAATGCCGACATTAAAACCGCACTGTAATGTTTTGGACAGCTATATAGGGATTAATACCGATAAACCGCAACCCAATCATGCAGCCGCTTGAAGTGCGCGTACACTCGTCATGCCAACCCACGGGATGGCTGCGCCAGCGCGATCCGCGGCGCGGCTGACGATCTGGAGATAAAAGGAGAACGCACAAATGGCATGGACTCGTGAGCAGAGAAACGTCACGATCGCGGCTTATCTAGGCTGGACGCTCGACGCATTCGATTTTTTCCTGATGGTTTTCGTCCTCAAGGATATCGCCGCTGAATTTGGCACCGATATCAAGGCAGTGGCCGCAGCCCTCACGCTCACCCTTGCCATGCGACCGCTCGGTGCGCTGATCTTCGGGCGCCTCGCCGACAAGTTCGGTCGGCGGCCAACGCTGATGATCAACATTGCCTGCTATTCCGTCCTTGAATTGCTGTCGGGCTTTTCGCCGAACCTTGCCACACTGCTCGTCATGCGTTCACTATTCGGCATCGCGATGGGCGGGGAATGGGGGGTCGGCTCCGCCCTCACCATGGAGACCATTCCGTCCAATGCTCGCGGTGCCGTCTCGGGCTTGCTGCAGGCGGGCTACCCGAGCGGATATCTGCTGGCATCGCTCGTTTTCTGGCTGCTGTTCGGTGTGCTGCATTGGAGTTGGCGCAGCATGTTCTTCGTCGGCGTCATCCCCGCCCTGCTGGTCCTCTATATTCGCAAGAACGTTCCGGAATCGCCCGCTTGGCAGGCCATGGAATCGCATCGGCGCCCCGGACTCGTCGACACGCTCAAGAAGAACTGGATGCTGTCGATCTACGCGATCGTGCTGATGACCGCCTTCAATTTCTTTTCGCACGGCACGCAGGATCTCTATCCGACATTCCTGCGCGTTCAGCACAAGTTCGATCCGGCCACCGTGTCGAGAATTCTGATCGTCCTCAATATCGGCGCCATCGTTGGCGGACTCTTCTTCGGCTCGATGTCGGAAAAGATCGGCCGCCGCCGCGCGATCTGCATCTCGGCGCTGATCGCCTTGCCCGTGCTCCCGCTGTGGGCCTATTCGACGAGCGCTGTCCTGCTCGCGGTCGGCGCATTTCTCATGCAGATCTCGGTGCAAGGCGCCTGGGGCGTCGTTCCGGCCTATCTGAACGAAATCTCGCCTGACGAAATTCGGGCCACGTTTCCCGGCTTCGTCTATCAGCTCGGGAATCTGATCGCGTCCGTCAACGCTACGATGCAAGCCGGGTTCGCAGAGAGCCACAACAACGACTATTCGCTCGCGCTTGCCGTCGTCGCTGCGACAGCAGCCATCGTCATTTCGGTACTGATCTTGTTCGGACGCGAACGGCGCGGCGTCGATATGCTGCGTTCGGCTCAACATGTAGGCGCATCGTGATGACCGCGACGACTGGATAGCGCTAACGCGCATCGATCTCCCGATTCCGCCCCCCGGAGGCAACGCGCCAATGCGTTGCCTTTTTCGGGGATACCGGAAGAGTTCTTCGCGGACTCTAGAGGAGTCCACCCACAAACAAAGCTTGCCGCCGTATCGATACATTTTTATCGTTCCCGAAACAACGAGTTTCAATCGGGAACTTGAATCGCTTGTTCGCGGCCGGGTCACCGGCATGGGAGGCGCACATGGCAGTTCGCACATCGAACCGGACAACCGGCGACACGAAGGCACGCATCCTCGATGCGGCTGAAGACATCTTTATCGAATATGGTTTCGAGGCAATGTCGCTGCGGCAAATCACGTCGCGTGCTGACGTCAATCTCGCTGCGGTCAATTACCATTTCGGCAGCAAGGAAGCGTTGATCCATGCGATGCTGTCCCGTCGCCTCGATCGCCTCAACGAAGAACGACTGAAAATGCTCGAGCGCTTCGATGCCGCGCTCGGCGAGCGGCTCACCTGCGAACACGTTCTCGGCGCGATGTTCATTCCCGCGCTGCGGCTGTCGCGCGATCCGCAAGCCGGCGGGCGCGCGTTTTTAAAGCTGCTCGGCCGCGCCTATACCGACCCTTCCGCATTCATTCACAATTTCCTCAACGGTCATTACGCATCGGTCGCCGAGCGCTTCTTCGATGCCTTTCAACGCGCACTGCCGCATTTGCCTCGTGAGGAGCTCGGCTGGCGACTGCACTTTGCCATCGGCGCGCTCTCGGGCGTGCTGGCAGGCGGCGATACCGACAACCTCATCGCCGAGTTCTCCCAAGGGCAGACGATGAGCGATCTGCAATTGATCGCACGTCTCGCGTCGCTGATGGTCGCGGCGCTGAAAGCCCCGTTGCCCGATGCAGCACAGCTCGCCGCCTTCGCGGCTGTACTGGGCGACGCCACCGACGGAACGGACGCGGCCGTCGCGATCAGTGCCTGCGGTTCGCTCGATCGACATGCGCCTGGCTCCGCAGGCGAAGCGCGCACGATGAGTCCGGACGGTCCCGCGAGCGACCCAGAAGCATCGTCGGCATCCGGTACGCGGCCGATGCCGATCCCGGAGCATCGTGGAGCGCAGCGCTCCGCGCTCTGAGCCGTGGCTGGCGTGAACGCAATACGCGAAGTGACCTGCTCAAGACAATACGACCGCCAGCTCCACGGTGCCCGCCTGCAACGGGCACTCGGTTACCGTATGCCCGGCATGCCTCGCCAGCCGTGACAGCACGAATGCATCCGACGGGCGCAGCACGCCAGCGAGGCGCCCCCGGGTGCCGGCGAGGCGCGTGTACCATAACGCGCCAACGTCGTTGCCAAGCTGCACCAGCGATGCGCCGGCCGATACGGCATCCGATGCAAAGGCAATGCTTCGCCCGAGCGAGATGTCGACGAGAACGATCGTGCGCGGCAGCTCGGGCACCACGGGCATAACGGGCGCGTCCGCCCTCGCAGCCACGGCCTCCGGCACGCTCGTGAGCGCATTTCCGCTGTAGCCGCCCCACGTGCCGGCAATCAACGCCGCGGCGTCCACGATGAAGCTTCGCCGGTCCATGATTGCGTGCTCCCTTTACGCTTACGTATAGCCACGCCGATCGCGCCATGCGCGCGGCCAGATGCCCGATTTGCCGGGCGCCAGTATGCCTTCGGGGTCGAGCGCATCCTTGATCGTTTCAGAAAAGCGCAGCAATGCTCCGTCGTTGAAATCGTACTGCGCGGCGGCGAAGTCCATATAGGCCAGATGGGTACGGTACTGGCCATATCCGGCCGCGCGCGCGTCGCTGATCAATACGCGCAGCAAGTCGCCCGCCGCATCGGTCTCGCTCGCATCGTCGCGATTGAAAATCGTCGCGACGATGTGGTGCAAATGACGCGTGCCCGCCGTGAAGCCACCGTAGTAATCGAAGCCGTATTCGGCACAGCGCGTCTTGGTCACCCAATATTGCCGCATCGCATCGCCCCCGGCGAACGGGCAAATCGGCGAAAAATCGACGTGCGCGCCCGCGCCGCCGCGCCAGTCGAGCATGCGAAACGCCGTCATCGTCGGGATGCCGGCCATGTTGCGATCGCCCCCGCCCTCGGGCTCGGCGTCGCCGGCATACCGCGCGGCCTCGATGCGCACGCCACGCACGCGCGCAAATGCCCGCTTCACGACCGAAAACTGCGCATCGACGATTTCTGGCTCGCCGTACAGACCGAAACGCAGATTCCATCGCCCGATCCCGAGCCGCTTCGTCATGGCATCGATCGCGGACTCGGGCATCGCCCCTTGCCCGTCATACCATTCCTTGCGAGACGAAATACCCGCCGCGAAGCGAACCGCACCTTCGATGACGGCGTGATTTCGAATGGTCTCGTCGAGCTTGAGAGGACGCAACGTATCGACGATCGTCGCGAGGTCCGCTTCGTCGCGAAAGCGCAGATGCGCGAGCAGATAGCTGGCCGGCCGCGGCATCAGCGCGATGCCGAGCTTGGTGACGATACCGAAATTCGACTGCATGAACATCGCGTCATACGAAGGGCCGAAGCCCGGCTTATAGAGCTGCCACGACCGGCCGATCTCGATGCCGCCCATTCCGGTCCGCACGATATCGCCCGTCGCGAGCACCACTTCCATGCCGCACTGCATCGCGGCATGGTCGCCATACGGTGTGTAGCCGAAGCCGCGCTCGAGCGTATTGCCGACGACGCTGCCCCAGCCCGCCGCCGGCGGGTCGATCCAGAGTTTCGCGCCGCGCGCGCGCAAATGGCGATGCAGATCGAAGTAAGTCACACCCGGCTCGACAAGCGCGTAGCCGAGGGTCTCATCCACTTCGAGGATGCGGTTCATGCGCCGCAGATCGACCACGATCGATCCGGACAAGCGCGGTGCCGCGCCTCCGTAAGCATAATTGCGCCCCGTGGAGACAGGCCAGAGCGGCAGACGATAGTCGCGCGCCACCCGCAGCACTTCCCGAATCTCCTCGACAGAGCCGGGCAATATCGCCGCCGACGCCGCAAAGCGCGGCTCTAGCGGGCCAGGAGCGAAAGGATCGGCGTATTCGATCAGTTCGTTGTCCGAAACAAGCACATGGGTTTCGCCGACAATCGAACCGACAAGGCGTAACGCTTCGCGAAAGCGCTCCGCGCTGCAGTGGGGCGGCAGGACGCTCATCGCGTCCGCCGCGGTGCAAGACGCAGTGACGACTTCATTGAGTCCCCCTTGATTGCGGCGTACTGTCCGCTTGTTCGTTCGACCCGAGGCTGCGTTGAAGGATTTCCGGCAAGCTTGCCGCATGCGATGCTGCCGCCATTGTCCCATGAGCGAGCCATTTTCCGGGCGCACCGCGAGCGGGCATTGGTCGTGCTCAGCGATGCGAAGCGCCCGCGGTATCGGAAGCCCGCGAGGGAATCGAATGCGATCCTCTGTCTTTTTGGAACATTTCGTTACGCACGCGTGGGGCCGAAGCAGGTGCGAAAGGACCCGCGCAGGCGCACACACGGGTTAAAATCCCCGCCAGCCACGAATTTCGCGCGCCGCAACCGCGCTTGACTAACCAACCAGGGGCAGCCCCCGCTGCCGTCCGTGCAATGCCGAATCCCGCAGAGTCCCATCCGCAGAACGATTTCATGAACGCCGCGCGCAAAGAGCGCAAGCGCGTCGAAATTTATCTCGTGAACGGCATCCGTCTGACTGGATGCATCGAGTCGTTCGACCAATATCTCGTCATGCTGCGCACGCCCGTCGGGCTGCAAGGCATTTACAAACGGGCGATTTCGACGATCCAGCTCGATACGGGCACCCGGCCGGGGCCCCGCGGCCCGCGTACCGGCGGGTATGGCGAGCGCCACGGCCCGCGCGAAGGTTCCGGTTCGCCGCGCGAGGGCCGCGAGCCGCGCGAATCGCACGGCATGCATGGCGCGCCGGGGGAGCGATCGGGCGACGCGCCCGTCGTCGTCACGCGCAGGCGTCGGCCGTTCAGCACGGGCCCGCATAACAACGAGCACGGCGGCCATCACCACAACGACGATAACAATAACAACAACAACAACAACGAATAAGGCGCCTCCGAGGGAGGCGCCTTTAGGGTGTCAATGCATCAGCGGAAGCTCGCCATGGCGGGTTGAGCGTCGCGCTGCCGCTGCGAAAGACTCTCGAGCAACGCCTCTGCGCGGGCGCGCTGCTCGCGAGTCAGTTCGAACTGCCGGCGAATCATCAAGATTCGCTGCCGCCAATACTGAACCGTAAGCATACGATTTTCCGGTTCGCGTATTGCCCGCTCGAGGTGATCCAGATCCGCGTCGACCAAATGAAGCGCATATGTCCGACGCGCCGGTTCTGTCTGTTGAATTGCCATTACAGTCCTGTTTGAAAACACCGTCCCCCTGCTCTGCAAGTTCGGTGCCTTCTCAGGCCGAATAGCGCTCGATAGAGAGAAATAGGCGCATTGCGACGAATGCGCCTTGTCCGATGAATCCGCGGATACGCCAATCGGCTGGCAACGATTACATCGGTCACTGAAGAATCTGCCGGCATAAGCGCCGACCGGGGGCGACGAATGAATCGTCGGACGAAAGCGCTATCCGCTCACCCTCGAATATATGCAGGTGTCACGTAGCGTTCCGTCCGGATCGATGCGCTCGTGCCGCATCACCCCTTCGAGCTGCATGCCAACGCGCTCGCAGACACGCAGGCTTCGAACGTTGCTCTTGTCGACAAATGCCGCCACTCGGCGCGCGCCTAGCCGCGATATCGCGAAATCGAGCAGCCCGCTCACGGCTTCTGTCATGAATCCTTGACCGATGCAAGAAGCGCGGCCCCACCAGCCGATGTCGAACGCGGGAATGGACCAGTCAGGCGAGCGCAAACCGCAACAGCCGGCAATCGCCGTCGCACCTCGTTCGGCGATGAGAAACGGGAAATCGCGCCTCGCGATGAAATCGGCGAAACCTTCCCGGCAGAAGATCTCGGATCGATCAACGGAGGGCGTCTCGAGCGCCCAGGGCAGAGACGCTGGAAATTCGCGCAGCGCGTCGAGCGATTCGACGAGCGCTTCATAAACCAAACGCCCGTCACCCGGGTGGGGGCAACGGACGATCAGGCGTTCGGTTTCGAATGCATCGGGGACATCGAGAAGCAGCGGGTCCATGGGCGACGACTCAGAGCGTGTTCACGCGATATCGCATGGTAGCCCGCTTGCAGTGGAGCCCGCCCCGACGCGCGCTCGATCCCGGACGTATCCGTCAGCGCGCGGCTCAGTGCGCTCGGCGGGGCAAGCCCAGATCCGCTTCCCGCTGCAGCTCGCGCACCTGCCGTTTCACCGCGCGCAATTGATCCTGCGCGGCGCGCTTTTGTGCGTCGAGCGCCAGTGCCTCGCTGCGCGCCAGCTTTTGGCGATCGGCGGCGAGCGCTTGCTGCTGGTGCGCCACGTCGAGATCCGCCTGCAAACGCTCGGCACGCGCTTGCGACAATGCGATCAGATGATCGGTGTAGGCTTTTTGCGCGGCCAGCTTCGCACCGCGCAATTCGACATCCGCAAGCTGCGCGCTCTTTTTCGCGAAATCCGCGTAGATCGCTTCGGCACGGGCCTCGTCCTGGGTCTTGATCACGCGCCAGAAATTCTTCTGCTGAAAGAGCGCGACGTAGTAAGTCAGCTCCTTGCCGTAGAGCAGCAGGCTCGCACCGTAGCTGCCGTTGTAGCTCGTGCGAAGCTCGATCAGATCGCCGCCGTGCATCAACTTCTGCAGTTCGGCGACGTTGCCTTGCGCCGTCTCCTTGGTGTCTTCGGCTGGCGACGCCGCGACCGCCGCCGGTTGCTCGCGCGTCGACGACGCCTCTTGCGCCGCCGTCGCTGCCGCGCTGGCCGGCGCGTGCGTGGCGAGTGGAGTCGAAGCGTTCGTCGCCGGTGCCGTCGCACTACTGCTCGATTGGGCGCCGGCGCAGCCGAACATGCCCAAACCGCCGATCATGACAAGCGCCGCAAGCGCTGTCCCCCGTATTTGTGGAAGATGCCTCATTGTCGTTTCCCGCGCGAATAGTTTTTATCTGAGTAAGCATGATTTACTGACTCAGCCGTGTCATTATTACTCAGTTTCGCGCGCTTCGGGCTCTTCCTCGAAGATTTGATATTTGCGCATCTTTTCCCACAACACCTTGCGGCTGATGCCGAGGTGCTGAGCGGTATCTTGCCGACGCCACGCATTCGCGCTCAACGCCGCCAGCACGCGATTGCGCTCGGCCATATCCCATTTGCTGCGATCGACGATGAGTTCGGCCGCGCTTTCGGACGGCGTGGGCTGCGCATTGCGCGTATGTGCGATCAATCGCTTGAGCCGGGTAGCGTCCCACGCGCCGATCTGGCGCACGGTCACGCCAATGCGCTCGGCAAGATTGCGCAACTCGCGCACGTTGCCGGGAAAGTAGGTATCGGCTACCGCATCGGCGAGCCAGTAAGGCACATCGGGCAGGCTCGCCATGCGCTCGGCGCCCAGCACCGATGCAATGAATGCGTTGAAGATAGCGATCTTGTCGACGGCGCCCCGCTCTTCGAGCGACGGGATACGCAACTCGATGACGGCAAGCCGATAATACAGATCCGCGCGAAATGCGCCGTCCTTGACCAACTGAGTCAGATTTTTGTTGGTTGCCGCGACGAGACGAAAGTCGACACGCGCGGGCGTGGCCGAACCGATCCGCGTGACGGCGCCGTCTTCGAGCACGCGCAGCAGTTTCACCTGCTGGTAAAGCGGCAAATCGCCGATTTCGTCGAGAAAGAGTGTGCCGCCATCGGCCTGTTCGAAATAGCCCTTGTGCGCGCCGACGGCACCGGTAAACGAGCCCTTCGCGTGCCCGAAAAACAGCGATTCGAAAAGACCGTCGGGAATCGCGCCGCAATTGACCGGAACGAACGGACCAGCCGCATAGCGCGAATGCTTTTCGTGCAGCAATTGCGCGATGCGCTCTTTGCCCACGCCAGTCTCGCCGCGAATCAATACGCTGGTATCGCAATCGGCAAACGTATGCACTTCGCGAAGCAATGCCTGCATCGATTCGGAATGCGCGACCAGCGCCGAAGGCCCCGATGTTTGCGCGGTATGCGCGCGCAATTGCGCGACGAGCTTGCTTACCATGCCGCGCAGCTCGGCGCAGGTGAAATCGAGCGGCAACACGTGCGCGTATTCGTGCGGAAACACGGCGGGATCGCGCTCGCGCGGTACGGCCCCTACCCAGATCACCGGCATGCCGTTCGTGGCCTGCCAATCGTTCAGCACGCGCGCGTCCCCGTCGATCACGCTCACGCTGACGATCGCAAGCGATGCGCGCGCGTCGCCACGCGTGGGCGTCATCGCCACGCCATCCGCGCGAATCACTTCGACGTCGAAGCTCGCCATGCAGCGCACGACGCGCTCGACGATATCGGCTTTGCCCTCCCAGACATAAATGTCCAGTTCCTCGATTGTGTTGGCGGCTCTCATTGTTCGCTTCTTCGAAGTTTTCAGTAGACGAGTTTCGACACGCCGCAAGTCAACGACAGGTCGTGAACGGTGGCCACGCCGACTTGCACCCCGAGGAGCTGCAGCAACGGATCGAGCGCCGCGTCCAGATCCCCGGTGGCAAGTGCGAGCGCGGGACCGAGGAAAGCGACGAGCGCGCTGACGACGGGCGAGAGCGGCAAGCCCAGCGCGCCGCCCAATAGCGTGACCGACAACGCGCCGGGCTGGGCCAACGTGGCGGACAATCCAGACAGCGCATTGGCCAGCACGCTGCCGAGCGCGTTCGAATCCGCGCTCTGGTAATCATCGGCGTTGCCGGCTACGCCGTCGAATGTGAGGGTTGCCGAATCCTGCGCCGGAACGACCGCGGGAATAGCCGCGTTCGCCTTCACGGCGATCAGACTCGACACCTGGATCAACGTTGCCGGCCGCGTGCAGCTGAACGGATGCGAAGCCGACAGATTGGCAGGCGCGTCGCCGACGCACAGATTCGCAAGGCCGGGCGTCGCGCCAATCGTCGAATCGCTCGCGGCGGCGCTCGTCGCGCAATGCGTCGCCTCGAGCCACGCCTGCCCCGGCGCCACCTCGAGCGAAAGCGGCAGATTGGCAGCGACTGTGCCGACAGCAGGAAGCGTGACCGAGCCCAATCCGATATCCAAATAAAGCCGCACCTGCGCGCTCCTCGCTTGCGTGCGCCAGGTCTGCGTAACGGGGTCCATACCCGCCTCGCCGACAGCGAGCACCGGCGGCTGGAGGACTTGCACTTTCAATGTGGCCTGCAAGGTCCCGAGTGCGAGACCAGCCGCGATATCGGTCGGCGCTTGCCCGGCCTTGGCGATCTCGGCTGCCACGACGAGCGCATCGAACGGACTGATCGTCGCTCCAACGGCGCTTTGGGTATTCGCGAGATTCAACGCAAGGAGCCCGGGCGTTGCATCGGACGAACCGAGCGGAAATTTGACCGACGTCGACATGCTACTTGTCGCGATCGTCTGCAACGTCGCCAGATCGCTTTGCAGGTTCGCGTCTGCCACCGATGTCCGCGACAACGCGCTCAGCATCAGATTGGCGAGTTGGGCCGCGTCGACCTGCGTCGCGAGCAACGCGTCGACGGTATCGACACCCAGCACGGCCATCAAATCGCCGATCTTGATGCGAGCGCCGGCCAGCGATTGATACGAAACGAGCGAAAGATCGAGGTTCGCGCCCAACAATCCGTTGAGCAGACCGTTGATGAGCCCGCCTTGCAATTGCGCGAGCGACGTACCGATCGTGAAGGCACCGAGATTCGTCGCTTGAGCCGTAGCCGTGGCACCGATCTGCCGTGACGTTCCGAGAAAGAAGTATGGTACCGAGCGCTGCGCCCGAACTTGCACGGCATTCCAAGGCGAGCCGCCCGCGCCCGCGCTTGCGAAGTAGCTCGGGGACGCATTGCTGCCGGTGTCCCAGCGGCCGCACACGATCGTCAGCGACTGTCCCGCCGCCGTCGCCGAGAAACCATTGGCTGCCGCATTCGCCCGCGCCGTAGCCGTCGGCGCCGTGCAGTCCGCATCCATCGTCTGTGCGCCGGCAAGCGCTGCCAGGTCCGCAATCCGCTGCAGGGAGCGCCGCGCGAAGAATGCGTTGCCCACATCGAGCGCGCCGAGCACCGCCACCGCAAGCGTGAGAAAAAGCGCGACGACGATAGCCGCCGAGCCGCGCTGACGACGAGCGCGAGGCGAACGAGGCCTTCCGACCATGCGGCAGCGCGCAGCGCTCATCGCTCAGTCCGCTCCCGCGGGCGCGGCACCGCCGACGTTCGTGTAGCCAGCACGCAATGCGTTGCTGCCCGCGCCGAGCGTCGAATCGAACGAACCGGGAATCTTGTTCTTGAACGAATTCAGATAGCGTTCGTAGGCGAGCCCCGCCTGCGCGCCGAGCACGGGCAGCGCTGGCGCGGCTTCGGCGTGGCTGCGCTGAACAGCGAGCCAATTGCGCGTCGCCTCGCCGATCGGTGGCACGGAGGACTGCGCCGCCGTGGCCGGCTCGGGGGGCGTCTCGGCCATCGCTTTCGCGCATACGCCAGCCGCAAGCAGCACCGCCGCGCCGAACGCGGTCCTCACGATCGTACGGGTTGTGTCGGTGAAGTGGCGTTTCGTCATGTCGTCCTCGTGTCGACCTGCCGGTAATTGCGTGATTGCGTAGTTGCGTCATTGCGCGAACCGCTGCAACAGCGGCAACGGCGTTCGGACGCTGGCGGTTGCCGTCGACGGCACGCGCGTCGTCTCCGACGTCTCTTCCGGCCGTGTCTGCGGCTGCCTTGCCTTGTTGCTGCCTGGTACAGCACCGCGAGCCTTCTGAGCGAGCGCGACCTTCGCCGCGTCCCGGCGTACCGCCTCGCGCACGTCGCTCGAAAAATGCTGATCGTCCATCAGCGCGCGCGCATCGCGCGTATGCCCCTGCGCAAGCAGCAGCAATGCGACATTGGCAAGGACTGTCGCGTTATGGGCGTCGAGTTCCGCCGCCTTCATGAGCGGTACACGCGCTGCCGCCACGTCGCCCTCGCGCAATCGCGCATAACCGAGATCGGAAAGCGTTGCGGCGTCCGTAGGCGCAAGCGTCGATGCCTCCTCCAAGTCGTGTGCCGCCATCTCGAAGTCGCCGGCCGCGCCCGCGACGAGTCCCAGCCCGCGATAGCCGCGCGAGGCAAGTGGCGTTGCGAGCAGCGCGCGATAGGCCTTCGCACTGGCGTCGGCCTGTCCCGTCAGGCGCAGCGCGTCGGCCCGCAGCAGGGTCGAGTCGGGCGTCACGCCGTATTGCTTCTCGTAGGCGTCGATGTGTGCGAGCGAGGCGAAATAGAGGCCCTGCGACTGCATCCGATCGATCAGCGCCAGATACATGCCGGGCGTGTCGGGCTTCGGTTCTTTTTGGGCGTTCTGCAACATCGCGGCGCGCTCAGCCTGCGGGCCCACGCCGTAGCCGGATGGTTTGAATGCGCAGGCACTCGCGACGAAAGCCAACGCGGCGATCAGGACGCTGCTCGACGGCAGTTGAATCGGGCTCGAATGTTTCATCGGATAGTCGATCGTCGTTGACGGGTGTCTTCTTCAATGTGCGTCGGGTTGCCGTGTGCGCTATTCATCAACGATGCGTCGTGGACAGCGCGTGCGTGATGGCGACGATGCCCGGCCCCGCGGTCACGATCAGCAGCGCGGGCAGCAACGTCAGGATCATGACGCCCGTCATCTTGACGGTCAGCCGTCCGATCCGCTCGCGCAGACGGGCACGCCGAGTTTCGCGCAGTCTTTCGCCGAATTGACGCAGCGGTTCCTGAACCGCGCCGCCATGCCGGTCGACCTGGATCATCAAGCGCGCGACGGCCCGCAGGTCTTCATTGCCAAATGCGCCGGCAAGACGCTGCAGCGATTGCTCGCGTGTGCGCCCCGCCACGAACTGCCGCTGCGCGATCTCGAGCTCATCGGCGAGAACGGGCAGCATCGTCCTGAAATCGTTGATGATGACCTGCAGGCTCTGATCGAGCGACAAGCCGACACCTTGCAGCAGTCTCAGCAAATCGACGAACGCGGGCGTCTCTTCGGCAACGCTCGAACGCCGGGCCGCCGCGCGGCGGCCAAGCACGACCTTCGGCAGCATGAATCCCGCGACGACAGCCGCGCCCATATAGGCGGGCTGCGCGCCGCCGTCGACATGCGCGCTGACGAGCCACGCATAGAGCGCGAGTCCGAGCGCGGCGCTTGCCAGCCGCGCGACCAGGAGGATGCCGCGCGCATTCGCATCCTTGACGCCGCATTGTTCGAGCAGCAACCGGTCCTCGCTCGCGACGATCTGTTTGCCGAGCGGCGTATCGAGCCAGCGCATGCCGGCACCGCCGATGCGGCGCAACCAAGCCTTGTCGCGCCGCTCAGGCTCGTGCCGCCCGGGCGCGCTCGCCGGGCCCGGTCCTGACACAACCGCCTTCGTGCGCCCCTCTTGCACCGCATCGAACCGGGCGGTCGGCCGGCCCGACGACTGGCCGCGCAACTGCGACGATGCAGACGCAGGCGTACCGCGAAACGACGCGGCATCGCGCGCGGCTTCAGGATGCGCCGCGCGACGCTCGAGCGCGTCGTCCAGCACACGCATGCCGCGCCGCGACGCGATACGCCGCACGAGGATGTGCAGCGCGAGCATCGTCATGCCCAACAGGCCCAGCGCCAATGCAAGGGAAGCGATCCGATCGGCAGCCATCACGACCTCAACCGGGCAAGACGATAGAGCAGGCAGCCGCCCGCGGCCTGAAGCCCGAATGCGACGTAGACAAGCGTGCGACCGCTCGCATCCCGCCAGATGGCATTGAAATACTCCGGGTTGGATGCAATCAGGAATCCGCCGATGACGATCGGCAGCACAGCAAGTACCCATGCCGACATCCGCGTTTCCGCCGACATCGCGGCAAGCTCGCGTTCGGCCTGCTCGAGATCGCGCATGAACGCGGACATGCGTTCGAGCATGACATCCGCTCGGCCGCCGTATTTGACGGACAAGCGCAGCACCGCACCGACGAGCGCGAATTCGCGAACGCGATAGACGCTGCCCACCTGCGCCAGCGCGCGATCGATTTCGACGCCGGCACGCATCGTTCGGGCGACGCGTTCGAGACACTCCCGCAACGGTTCATCCGTCGTCGACAGTGCGGCCTGGAAGGCCGCCGGCACGCTGTTGCCCAACGTGACGAGTCGGACGATACCGTCGAGAAACGTCGGAAGCTGCTGCACGATTGCGAGCTTGCGCCGGTGCGCGCGTGCGTTGACGGCTAGCGCGAGCGCCGCGACGCAGGCCACGCATGCCGCGACGGCTGCGAGCGCCCCCGCATCGAATGCCACCCATGCCGTAGCGATCCCGGCCAGCACAACCGCCAGCAGTATCGGCACACGGGCACCATCGAGGCCCGCGCGCGCGGCGATGTTATCGAAGAGCACCTGAAACGATCCACCTGGCTCGGCCCCGGGCGTAGCGCCGTTTTTGGCAGCAGCGGTACGCGTGGGTGGCCGCGCAGCTCGCGCCTCGGGCGCGCCGTCGCGCGACGCGTGCATGATGGGCTGCACGAGCCGGCTTTCGACGAAACGCTCGGTGCTGGCGCGGTGCTGCCTGCGCACCGCGCGCTGCCACAACAGCAAGGCCAGCGCGCCGCAGACGAGGGCAAGCGCCACGATCGCGGCCGCGAGGCTAGACACGGAAGCCTCCGCCCGCATCGAAGCCGCCGCCGAACGCGCCGCCTGCGGCGTGCCGGGCACGTGCGAGCTTGGGCGAATGGGGATGGATGCCGAGCGACACCCAGTTGTCGAGCTCTTCGCCATCCGCTCCCACGATCGGCTCGTAGCGATAGAGCTCCTGCGTTGCGATGATCGTATCGGAAAGACCTGTCACTTCGGTAATGGACAGAATGCGGCGCCTGCCGTTCGAGAGTCTGCCGATCTGGACGATGAAGTCGATTGCGTTTGCAATCTGCCGGCGCAGGCTCGATTCCGTGCCTTGAAATCCCGCGAACCCGGCCAGCATCTCGAGCCGGTAGAGGCACTCGCGCGGCGAGCTGGCGTGCACGGTGCCCATCGAACCATCGTGGCCGGTATTCATCGCTTGCAGCATCTCCAATACCTCGCCGCCGCGCACCTCCCCGACGATGATGCGATCGGGCCTCATGCGCAGCGAATTGCGCAGCAAATCGCGAATCGTCACGAGGCCAGAGCCGTCGAACCCGCCGGGCCGGCTCTCCAATCGCACCACGTGCGGGTGATTGAGCGAAAGCTCGGCGGTATCTTCGATCGTGACGATGCGCTCCGGCTCGGGGATATGAAAGGCGAGCGCATTCAATAGCGAGGTTTTGCCCGAGCTCGTTCCGCCCGAAATCAAGACATTGCAGCGCGCGGCCACGGCCGCTTCGAGCAGTTGCCCGATGTCATCGTCGTAGGTGCCGTTTTCGAGGAGATCCGACGGACGCAGCGGGTCCTTGCGAAATTTGCGGATCGAGACGACCGGGCCGTCGATCGAGAGCGGCTCGATCACCACGTTCACGCGTCCACCGTCCGGCAAACGTGCGTCGACCATCGGGTTCGATTCGTCGAGACGACGGCCGATCGGCGCGAGAATGCGCCGCACGATCCGCAGCAGATGCGCGTTGTCGGTGAAGCGCACCGGCATCTTCGCGAGCATGCCGTGGCGCGAGACATAGACATCGCGATACCCGTTTACAAGAATATCCTCGACGGCCGGATCGCCGAGCAGGTCTTCGAGCGGCCCGAACCCGGCGAGCTCCTTGGTGAGCGCTTCGGCAATGAGCCGGACTTCGGCCTCGTTGATCGGAATATGGCGCAGTCGCACGAAGCTATCCATCTCGAGGTCGACGAACTGCTTTATCGCGCCGCGCGACCATCGCCCGAATTCAGCCCCCAGTTCTTCGATACGCGTGAGCAGATGCTCGTGCGCGGCATTCTTGATGTCGTGGAACTGCTGCGTATGGGCGAAAGACGTGCCGTCGTCAGCGAATTCGATCGGGTTTGCCATCGTCTATGATCGCTTGTGAAGGAAAGGGATGAAGCGCCGGATGCGTTCGAGGCCCGACACCACGATCTCGCGCGCCGCGTGCTCCTCTCCCGCGGTCTCGTCCGAGCGCCCGGCGATACGCTGCGCGAGCGCGCTCAGTGCGCGTACATACGGGTCCCGCTCTGCCGTTTCGGCGAGCAGCTTGCCCTGATTCGCCGCCTGACCGAGCGGCACACTGCGCGCCGGCAACGTCGCGAGAAGCGGCAGCTCGAGGCGCGTTGCGATCTGCTCGGCCGAGAGACCCAGTTGCGGATCGAACTTGTTGACGACGAGACCGAGCGCGCCCGCCTCGAATTGCGCGGCCGTCAACTCGCGGATCAAGGCGCTCGCCGAAACGATCGACGCGATCGAGGGATCGCAAACGAGCCACACCTCGTCGGCTGCGCTCGCCACATGCGCGATGAACTCGATGTTGGTAAAACCGCCAAGGTCGACGATCTGTTGATCGAAGAAAGCCCGCAGCCGGTTGAGCAGCGCAACCGCCGAGGCGAACGAAATCGTGCGCAGCGAGCTCATATCGGGCGGAAGCGCCGTCAGCGCGAGGCCGCTCGTATGGCGCGCGAACGCGGTATGAACGAAAGTCTGATCGAACCGTCGCAGATTGCGCACGGCTTCGACAAAATCGAATTCGCCACGCGAATCCAGATAGAGCATGGCATCGCCGGCCGGCAAACCGAGGTCGATCAGCGCCGCGTGACGTGCTGCGCGGACATCGCGCTTTTGCACCGTCACCGCGAGATTGGCTGCGAGCGTCGATACCCCCACGCCAGGCCTGGCACCGATCAATGCGATCAGCCGCCCGTGCCGCACGACAGGTTCGGCCACATGCTCCAGCACGTTGCGCGCGACGCGCGCGGCCTCCACGGCGCTCGCGCTCAGATCGATGAAATCGCGCACCCCCGCGCGCAATGCGGCGAGCGCACTCTCCGGCTCCGAAATCGTACCGACGGCGACGACCTGCAACTGCGGTGCGATCGCGCGCACCGTTCGAATGGCCTCTCCAGCCGCAGCCGTGCGTCCGCCCGAGAAGTCGACGAACAGCAGCGACGGATCGAGTGCCGCGATGCGCTCGGCGAGCGCGGCGCTGCCGAGCTCGACTTGCTCGACGGCACCCAACGCCACGAGCGTATCCGCAAGCCAGCGGACGTTTGCCGCGCTCGGGGATACGAACACGAAGCGTTCCACGACAGGCCGCTCGGTCAATGGCGCTACCCTCGCATTCATGCCGCACCTGATCCCCGGCCGGGCACTGGGCGCGCCGGCCTCATTTGGAAAAACCCGGTCCCGCGTCGCGCGAAAGCGCGCCGCCGAGGTAACTTCGCCATACGGGCCCGTCACGTTCTTCCGCTTGCTCGCCCGGCGTAGCCGGCAGCCGCGCGCCTTTGGCAAACGGCGAGACGAGATGCGGCGTAACGACGATGACGAGTTCCTTGTCGCTTTGCTGGTAACTCAATTCCTTGAAGAACGCCCCGATGATCGGCAAATCGCCGAGCAGCGGCACCTTGCTCACGTTCGAGCGTGTTTCCCGATCGATCAGGCCGCCGATGACGAAGCTCTCGCCGTCACCTAGCTCCACTGTCGTATCCGCTCGTCGCGTCGTAATAGCCGGCACCGAGACGCCGTTGATCGTGATCGCATTCTGGAAATCGAGCTGACTTGCCTCGGGCGCGACTTTGAGTGCAATGCGCTTTGCGCTCAGGACCGTCGGAGTCAACGTGAGACCCACGCCATAGGGCTTGTATTGAATCGACGTCGTTCCCAGCGCCTGCGGTACCGGGACTGGAATTTCCCCGCCGGCCAGGAAACTCGCGCTTTGCCCCGACAGCGCGACGAGCGACGGTTCGGCCAGCACCCTTGCAAGATTGTTTCCTTCCATGAGGCTCAAATCCGCAAACAACCCCCGGCTCGCCGAATTCAGCACGAGATTGAAGGCCGAGGCGATCGGCGGATTCGCCTGCGCCTGAAAGCTGGGCGTCGCACCGCCCGTGAACGAGCTCAGCGCGGACGGCGCGAACGAGCCGAACGCAAAACCATTGCTCTGCTTGAACAGATTGATGCCGGCCGCTTTCAGCACTGCGCGGCTGAATTCGACGACGCGTACATCGACCTGCACGACACCGGGCGTCTCGATCGTCGACATGTCGACGACACGGCCGTCCTTTCCCTTGCCCGCCGTCGCCGCGGCCACGGCTTTGCGGTGTGTCTCCATCGTCGGCGTCGAGCCCGACATGACGGCATCGCCGCCGAACGCGCGCACCCGCGGCGTCGTTCCGTCGAGCAACGCCGTCGCCGCTGCCGGGGCGACTTCGATCGGATAAACGACGGGCGTCGCACGGCCTTTCAGCCAGACCAGCAGGTTGGTGGCACCCGGCGCCTTTGCCACCAGCAACACGCCCCCGCGATGATCGTCGCCTTTCATGACCAACACATCGGCAACGGCCGGGTCTCCGATAGCAACGCGGACGAGCGGTTCGCCCGCCGCAATCTGGCGCTGCTCCCCGACTGCGAGCGACACAGTCGCAGCCGTTGCCGCGCGCTCGATCGATGGCCCGCTTGCGACACTTGTCACGCTCGTCACGCTCGCCGCCCGGGCCGAAGCAGCCAGACCGATCGCGATGCCGACGCCGATGCCGATGCCGATCGTCACGGCCATGCCCCGAACGGCCGCGCCATCCCATGCCCTCGATGCTGCGATCAGACCTTTCATCATCATGTCGTGTAGTCGGTTGCGGCACTCCGGTGCCGTTCGATATTCGCTATTGCGCTGGCCTGACGGCGAAACATAGGCGACGTCCGCAACATCGGCTGCACGAACCGCACTCAGCTGCCGGGCACATCGACACGGCCTGCCCGCACCACTTCGACTTGCCCCGCGCGGCTGACCGCCCGATGCGTCGTCGTCGCCTGAACGCGTGGCGTGGACTCGACGCCACCGCCGCTGCCCGAGAGAACACCCAGCGAAACGCCAGCATCGGCCACCGTCGATGGCCCGACCGTGCGCGCCGTACTTGTCCCCACGCGCGCGAGCACGGCGCCCGACAAGCGTTGCGCACCATCGGTCTCATGGGGATTACGCAGCGCGAGCAGTAAATGTCCCGCGCTATCCGCCAGAGCGAGCCGATCGACATCCCCCATCGGCACGGCAAGGACGACAGTACGCGCGTGCACGGTACGGGCATTCGGCCCACCGCCTGCGGCCGGTGCATCGCCAAAAGCCAGTACGCGCACGCGGGAGAGCAGAAGCTTCGCTTGCGATCGCGCGATCTCGCTTTGGCCGCCGATGCCCGCGCCATCGCGTTTCAAGGTCAGGAAAACGTCGACGACGTTGCCGGGACGCACGAGCTCGCCCACCGCCCCCGCTTCGTCGATGCGAACCGCCACCGCGCGTTCTCCCGGCTCGACGCGATCCGCGAAACCCGACGATAGCTGGCCTTCGAACACGGGGGTATCGGGTTCGATGTCGGCAAGCGGGACCCGCTTCGCGACGAGCATCGGCTCGGCGAACGCGCCGCTCGGAAAGGTGCTCAGCTTTTCGATCCGCAACGCGTCAGCGGCGATGGGGTGCCCTGCCGGCAATCGCTTCGCGGCAACCACCACCGCAAACGCGGTCTTCGCGACGGGGGCCGTTTTCGCCGTGCCCGGCGCGTGCCTGCCGAGCATCCATGCGTAAATTCCGAGCAATAACGCCGCCGCGATAAGAACGCCCGCCGATATCTTGGTGAAGTTCAACATGCCGCCCCCAACGAAGCGTGCGCACCGTTCAAAGTAGATTCTCCGGGTTGATCTGCGCCGTGGCGGCGCTCGTCAGCGTGCCGGGCAACGCCAGACCGAGCAGCGGCAGCGTCGGCACGAGCGGACGGCTGGCATAGTCGTAAGTCAGCGTGACTTCCACGCAATCGAGCGATGCGTCGTAGCTGCACGCTTCGGCCTGAGCCGTGCAGTTGGCGGCGCCGCGCAGCCAGCCCGCCGAATTCGTCGCCACCGTGCAGGCGCTCTGGCTGCGCGCGGTGAGCGCGGCAGCGGCGCTTGAAGCGCTCTGATAGTTGAGCGCCGCGCGCGCACCCTCCTCGGCTGCAAGCGTCAGACTTTGCTTCGCCACGAAAATCACGCTGTAGGTCACGATCCCATAGAGCATCACGAAGAGCAGCGGGAACACGAGCGCGAATTCGATCGCCGCCGTACCGCGCATGCGCATACGGGCGTGTGCCGCGAACCTGTAGGCCCTCAATGCGCTGCTCCTGGCAAGCGCGTGCCGACGAGCGCGATCACTGCGACGCCGACGAGCAACGCCGCGAATGGCGCCGCGCGCCGCGAGCCCACCGCGAAGGTGGGCGCGTCAGCTATGCGCCACCGCTGCGGCGACTTTCTCACTAAAGCGAGAAGCGCCAGCGCGTGCACGGCCGCGGCGAGCGTGGCGAGTGTCCACAGTCCAATCAGCGCGGAGGGGCCGCACCACGCACCCAGCACCGCGAACACCTTGACGTCCGCGGCGCCCATCACCCGTAGTAAAAAGAACGGCAGCAGTGCTGCGAAGCCAAGCGCTGCTCCTCGGGCGGCCTCTATCGGCGCGACAGAAAAAGGCCCAGCTTCCGCCATGGCACAAACCGCCGCCGCAACGAGGCCTATCGCCACCCATCCGTTCGAAACCCGCCGGTATCGACAATCCGAAACCGCGACGACGGCGGCCCAGCAGATGAACAAAGCGCTTCCCGGCTGCATTATCGAAATAGAATTCAATATCAATTGGGCGCGTTGGCTCACGCCGATTGCACGACGCAATCGGCGATTTAACGTTCTTTGAGAATGAAGCGTGGCCTTCTTCGAGTCAATTCACGCCGCACTACGGCGTCAGACTAGTGACGATGTTGGTGAACACCGTCACGATGCTGGTCTTTACATTGTTCAATGACGCGACGATTGCGAGCGCGATAAGCCCGGCGATCAATGCGTACTCGATTGCGGTTACACCCCGTTCTTCTCTCAGAAAACGCCCGATGAGCTTGCTCATGATGATCCTCGTATTTTTTGACGGCGGTCGTGCAGAACGATCTTATTTCGTGCCACGGAAAGCCCGCGCCGGCGCCCTACCTTCGCCGAGGCACGATTCCCGCGTGCAAACATCGAATAGTGTTGACGGTCCCCCGCTGCTCACGCAGGCGGTTCATGCTTTATCGACAGGAGCCGAAAAAGGCGATGGCTGAGCCTTGCTCGATCCTGTTTCTTCCTTATTTCCGAGTTTTTCCGGAGCTCAGATGGTCTTTTACACGGAATCTGTGCGCTCGCTAAGTTAGGGCTTACGATAGTTTAGATTAATTCCACTAGAACCGTAAATCGTGGATGCCCGCGTTACGGCGATCCTCGTAACGGATGGCGCCTGCCGTTACGTTACACGCGCACTAGGAAGACGAAAAAAGCGCCGCACGTCTGTTTACATCGCAAGCCGTCATATCTCGTGCAGAGCAGCGTCAATCCTCGATTAGCGGATAAACGCCCATTCCGCTTCACTGCTTTATCTTGTTCGAATGCTTTCATTGGCATAGCGATTGCAGAGCCATCGCCCGCAGCATTTCCAACCAACAACAAAAGCGGGTGACATCGTGCGGAATCCAAAAAGCGACGGGGCATTCAAAACCATATTGGCCGCGACTGTGGTGAGTACGCTACTTTCTCTTACCGCCTGCGGCGGATCGGGGACATTGAGTCAGGGGCTCGGATCGAAAGGTGGCGCCGGCGCACTGGCCAGCTCGGACAGCGGCGCTTCGGGCGGCGGTAGCGGTTCATCGACCGGCAGCACGGCCGGCACGAGCGGTACCGATGGATCGAGCGGCTCGGGCTCCGACTCGGGAAGCAGCACGAGCGCCAATGCAATCGGCAAGGTTGCGGCCGGCGGGGGCGGTATCGTCAGCGCGGCCGGCTCGACGGTCTCGTCGATCGGGACGGCCATCGGTTCGCAGAGCATTCCTGGCGTCAGCACGCAGACCACGCAAGATGCAGGCGCCGTCGTGCAAAACCTCGGCGGGGCCGTCTCCACGCTGGGCAGTGGCGTTTCGCAGGGCTTCGGCCAACTGGGCAATACCGCAAACCCTGTCGGCACGACGCTCGCCAGCGCGGGCCCGGCGCTCGGTCAACTCGGCTCGGCGGTCACGAACACGGGCAATCTGGTCACCAGTCTTGGCACCGGGCCACTCGCACCGTTGTCCCCGCTCGCGTCGGGCGTCGGCGGCGGCGTCGCCACGCTCGGCGCCGCGATCACTACCGCGGGGTCGATGCTTGGCGGCGCGCTGTCGAGCGGCCCCGTCGAGCAGGTGACGCAACAGCTCAGCACGGCCATCACGCCCATTACGGCATCGCTCGCCTCGACGACGCAAACCGTCGGCACGACAGCCGGCTTCGGACCGCAACTTGCCACCGCACTCACCACAGCGGGGGGCGCGTTGGGTAAAGCAGGGACAACCGTGGCGTCCACGGGCGGCAACCCGGTGACAAGCGGCCTCGGCAATGTGCTATCGGCGACGGGCGCCACCATTGCGAGTGCCGGCGGCCTTGTCACGGGAGGCGGTTCAGGCTCGCCACTGAGCGGCAACCCGTTGGGCAGTACCCCGCTGGCCTCGCTCACCGGTGCGGTCTCAGGCGCACTTGGCGGTGCTGCTGGAGGCAGCGCTCCGTTGGGCGGCACCGTCCTCGCCCCCGTGAGCGGAGCCGTCTCGGCTATCGCAGGCGCAGCTGGCACTGGCACGGGCGCCGCCGGCAACCCGCTGGCCCCCGTCACCGGACTACTGAGCTCGGCAACGGGTGCGTTGACAAGTGCGGCCGGCACCTCGGGCACGGGGCAATCCGGCCCACTCTCGGGACTGAGTGCGTTGACGGGCGCGCTCACGAGCGGGGTCTCGAAAAAATGAAATCCCGGATAACCCGCTGCCCCAGCCCGGCTTGCGCACGGCGCAGCGGGCAGCGCAAGCGGCCATCGGCGAGCGCAGGGGCGCTCGCCATTCACGAGCGTGCGAAGCGCACGGCGTAACACACGCGACAGCAGACCACGAGGAGCAACATCATGTCCAATCGACGTCGACTTTCCATCCATCTCATTCCAGCACCGTTATCCACACTGCGTGCGCCGATCGCCGCGGTCGTGGCGGCCTGCGCGCT
This sequence comes from uncultured Paraburkholderia sp., assembly GCA_966421005.1. Classification (GTDB taxonomy): domain Bacteria; phylum Pseudomonadota; class Gammaproteobacteria; order Burkholderiales; family Burkholderiaceae; genus Trinickia. The sequence continues at coordinate 30,329 of CBJLAJ010000005.1, read as the reverse complement.
TGCCGCTTGCGGCAGCGACGGCGTGTCGGTCCCTGGCGGACTGAGCGGCAACGATAACGGCGGCAACGTCACGCCGACCAACCCGCCGACCCCGACCGCGGCCAGCACCTCGGGCGCGATCACCACCGTGGGCAAGGCGGCCACGGATCTCGGCGGCACCATCTCGTCGCTGCCCGTGCCGGGCGTCAGCCCCGGCGTCACAGGCGGTCTGGGCAGCACGGTCGGAGCGCTCGGCCCCGTTCTCGACAGCACCGCCGACGCACTCAGCGACGGCCTCGGCCAAACAGGCACCAACGCCAACCCTGTTGGCACGACGGTGGCCAAGCTCGGCACGCCGGTCGCCGCCACGAGCGGCGTGATCGCAGGCGTCGCGAAAACCGTCGATGCGCTCGGCACCGGGCCGCTGTCACCGCTCGCGCCAGTCACGTCACCGGTGGCCGGCGCGTTGTACACCACGGCGAACGGTGTACAAGCAGGCGGCATGATTCTCGGCAATACGCTTGCCTCGGCGCCGGTTCAGCAGGTCACTCAGCCGATCAGCAGCGCCATCACGCCGCTCGTCATCACACTCGGACAGACGACTCAAGCCGTTGGTACCACAAGCGGCCTGGGCCAACCGGTATCGGGCGCACTCGCGCAGATCGGCAACGCGCTGCAAGGCGGAGGCACCGCTATCGGAGGCAGCTCGAAGCAGCCGCTCGCCGGCGACGGTGGCCAGCTCGTATCGATCCTCGGCGCGACCGTCACCAATGCCGGCGGCCTCGTCAACCCGAACGGACCGAACGGTGCGGCGCCGATCCCGGGGCTCATCACGGGCCTGGCCGGAAGCTCGAATACCTCCGTCGCGGCAGGCAGCGCGAGCGCGGGCGGCGGGACCGGCACACCGTTGGGCAGCACCCCACTCGCGAGCATCACGGGACCATTGAGCAGCGCGACACCCGGCGCGAGTGGCGGCACGAATCCTTTATCTGCCCTCAGCGGAGCACTGACGACCGTTACCGGCGCGCTCTCGAGCACCGCGGGCGGCACGCAAACGGGCAGTGGCTCGACTGCGGGCGTCGGCTCACTGCTCGGCAACGGTGTCCCCGTTCTCGGAAAAGTCCAGTAGCACCACTGGCAGTAAAGCGCGATCGAGGCTGGCCCCCCGACAGATCGGCGGACTGGCAGACCAGCGCAGGCCCCGATCGCCGCACGAATAACGGCCCGACAGAAACGGGCCCAGGTACCGATCCCGAGCGACGGCCCCGCTGGTCGAGCTGACGGTATTCATAAAAATGGCCATACGAGGAACAATCGATGAGGACTACTGAATTTGTGGTCGGGGTGGGGCTCGCGCTCGGCATCGCGGGCCTCGCAACGGTGGCTGAAGCGCAAACGCACGCGGCGGCCACCGGTAACCCGCTTCAGGCGCTGCCGCAAGCCACTACACCGCGCAACGGGCCCAGCGTCACGGTTCAAGTCGAGCGGCCCACACCACAGCTGCAGCAATTGCTGGCATCGCATCTCACACCGACAAAGATTCAAGTGGAAGGCGTCAAGGCAATCCCGTTTGCCGAGGTTGCAGGCCGCTTTACCCTGCTCGTCGGCAAGGACATCACGATCGGTCAGTTGATCGAGACCGCCAACGACATCACCCGGCTCTATCAGTCGCGCGGGTACGCACTGTCGTTCGCGTTCATTCCGGCACAGACCTTCGAAAACGGTGTGGTGCGCGTGACCGTCGTCGAGGGATATGTCGCCCAGATCGACATCAAGGGCAACCCCGGCCCGACCGAACGCAAGATTCGGCAGCTGGCCGAGCGGATCAGCAACGAGCGGCCGCTGCGCCGTGCGACGTTCGAGCGCAATGTGAATGCGCTCGGATTGCTGCCTGGCCTGACCGTCACGGCCACCGTGCCCGCACCGAAAACGACCGATGGCGCTACGACGCTCGAGCTCAATGTCGAACGCAAGTCCTTTAACTTCGGCGCGGGAATCGACCTCCATCACCCAGGCGTGCAAGGCCTTTTTACTGTCACGGAAAACGGACTGGCGTCATTGGGAGAACAACTGAGCGTTTCTGCACTCGCGCCCAAGGGCCGCGACAACACGACGTACTATTCGGCCAACGGCGCGCTGCCGGTCGGTGCCGACGGTTGGGTCGCACGCGTCGACGCATCGCACTACCGGGGCCACCCGACCGACAATCCGGGGCTGCCTTCCTATGTCGAACGAACGGTGGTCAACGACAAGCTCGCGCTTTCGGCCGCCTATCCCTTGCTGTTACGCGACGCGCACAAGTTGATTGGGACCGTAAGCGGATATGCCTCGCATGACGAGAACCGTTACCGCAATACGCTCAACGACGCGCAGTTCGGACTACGCTCGCAAGTGCGCGTGCTCCAGGCGCAACTCGATTACACGAGCGTCGAACCGGGTCAGGCGCGCCGCGCGAGCATCAACGTGGCTCATGCTTTCAATATCCTGGGCGCCTCGAAGTCAGCCGATTCCAACGTGGCGGGCGCTGTCCCGATCAACCCCGTATCGCTTACCTTCGTGCGAACGGGCGCGAGCTTTTCGCAATCGAACGAATGGCCCTTCAAAATCGGCACGACCGTGGCGGCCACGGCGCAGTTCAGTCCCGACACGCTGCCGACCTCCGAGCAAATTGCATTCGGTGCTCAGCGATTCGCACTGGGCTATCAGCCCGGGGAGGCGTCTGGCGATTCGGGATGGGCCTTATCGTTTGAAATCAACCGCGCCGTTCCCGTAGGCATGCGCTACTTGCAGACCATCACCCCCTATGTGTCGTTCGATATGGCGCGCGCATACCTGCATTCGGGGCCAACTTCGCCCAATAAGCTCTCTTCGGTTGCGCTTGGCTTGCGGATCACCGATGCGAAGCATTACAGCCTGGATCTGTCGATCGCCAAGGCCGTTGCCGATGCGCCCATCGAGAGCCCGTCGCGCAGCCCGCGCATCAATGCCACGTTTTCGTATCAGCTGTTTTGAGGGGCCGAGGAAACGGCTTGTGGGAGGATAAAACGCGAGCCCGATTAGAGGTTCCACTATCAAACGTGCGAATTTTTTCGTGCGTATCCTAGCCCCACACCAACACAAGCGCGGCGCGACAGACCTATCCGCCACCGCGCGAAACAAACGACAGCCGAATCACCCCAAAGGAGGACGACATGATGCACTTCTCGCACCACGCCCGCACGATTGCCTTGCATGCCGCGAAGCGTATGGCGGCAACAGGGCTATTGCTGGCCAGCGCAACGGTAGCCTTTGCTCAGAGCACCGATTCGCCAATCGGTGTCTGGCAAACGATCGACGATCACACGCATCAACCGAAAGCGCTCGTGCAGATCGCACAAAACGCGGACGGTACGCTCAGCGGCAAAGTCATCAAAGGCTTGAACCCCGCCGATTCGCCCGATCGACGTTGCACCGAATGCACGGACGAACGGAAGGACCAGAAAATCCTCGGAATGACGATCATCCGCGATATGAAGCAGGACGGCGATCATTGGGACGGCGGCAATATCCTCGACCCCGAAAACGGCAAAGTCTATCGATGCAAAATGACGCTCGAAGAGGCAGGCCAAAAGCTCGTCGTACGCGGTTATATCGGCGTATCGCTACTTGGCCGGTCGCAAACCTGGAACCGGCAAGCGGATTCGGCTGCAGCTCAGGCGAAGAATTAACCTACTCGCAGGCAATCCACACATAAGCCGTGCGCGAGCGGTCCGGGTTACATGGGTACCTATGGCAGACCCACGGCAGGTCCGCTCGCACAACGATCACGCGTTTCAGGCAGCGCGACGCAATGAAGCAAGATACGACAACGTAGGGGCATCGATCGTCGCAAATGCGGGTGTCACCTTTGCCGGACTCAGCTTCGCGCGCATGCGCGCTTTGACCGACTCGCATAGTACGTCCGCCGCATCGCCATACAGTTCGTCGAGCACATGCCTGAACACGCCCGCGTCGTACCACGCTTTGAAGCGACGGTGACAGGTTTGATACGACGGGTATCGGCGTGGCATGGACGACCACGCCGCTCCGCTGTAGATCACCCATAACACGCCATTGAGCACGGCGCGGGTATCGGTCAGTGGGCGGCCGCGCGCCGGGGCGGGCGACCGCAAGTCAGGAAACAGCGTGACCACCCGGTGCCATTGCTCGTCGGTTATTTCGCGGTAAGGGGTCATCTGTGCCTCCTTCGTTTGAATAGAGAGCACAATAGGCCCACGCCTTGCCTGCGAATATCAGAATAATCCGAATCTATACCGTGCCCTGCTCGCAAGCAGACCGAGCATTCGCCTCACTGCCTTCAGGTCAACGAGGTATCGACCAATCTGCGTGGCGCTTCCAGATACTCCTGCGACTGCATTTCCACGATACGCGAGACGGTCCGGCCGAATTCATTGGCCATCGGCCCTTCGAGATAAAGCGCTTCGGGCTCCACCGCGGCCGACATCAAGAGCTTCACCTTGTGATCGTAGAAAACATCGACGAGCCAGGTGAAACGGCGGGCTTCCGACGCCATGCGCGGTGTCATTTGCGGCACGTCCGACAGCACCACCGTATGAAATCGCGACGCCAGCTCCAGGTAGTCGTTTTGCGAGCGCGGCCCGCCACACAGCGTCGCAAAGTCGAACCAGACGACGCCGTCGGCGCGGCGCAGCGCTTTCAGTTCGCGCTTCTCGATACGCAGCAGCGGAGACTCGTCGGGCACAGCGGCAAGCTGCGAGAAAGCGGCTCTCAGAGCACGGTCGGATTGAGCGCCAAGCGGTGTGTGATAGACGCTGACCTGCGCGAGTGTGCGCCGGCGATAGTCGACGCCCGCATCGACATTGACCACATCGAGCCGGGCCTTCAAAAGCTCGATGGCGGGCAACATGCGATCGCGATGCAGGCCATCGGGGTACAGCGTGTCGGGATCGTAGTTCGATGTCATCACGAACTGCACGCCATTATCGAAAAGCCGATTGAGGAGCCGATGAAGAATCATGGCATCGGCAATATCGGAGACGTGGAACTCGTCGAAGCAAATGAGCCGATAGCGTTTGGCGACACGGCGCGCCAGTTCGTCGAGCGGATCCGCCTGTCCCTTGAGTTCCTCGAGCTGGCGATGGACTTCGCGCATGAACTCGTGGAAATGCAGCCGTGTCTTGCGCTGCACGGGAACCACCGCATAGAAGCTGTCCATCAGGAAGCTCTTGCCGCGCCCCACGCCGCCCCACATGTAAATGCCGCGCGGCAAGTCGGGATGCAGCAGCAGTTTTCGCAGCGCATTCGAGCGTCGGCCCTTGTACGCGACCCACTCGGCATAGCATTGCTGCAAGCGGTTCACCGCCGCGAGCTGTGCATCGTCGGCGAGATAGCCACGCGCTTGCAGCTCGTGTTCGTAATATTCGAGGACATTCATCGTGAAGGAACCGCTCGGGCAAGCGCCCAGGGCAGGCACTGCGCAGTAGTGTCCGGGCACACCCACGAACAGCCCGGGCCGGCTGAAGGAGAGAAACGGGGCCCGCCCCGTTCCACTCCTTCGGCCTTTACTGCGTAAAGAGACTTACTGCCGGGAACCGCTACAGGACTTACTTGTTGAGCGAACGCTTGTCGACGGCCAACGCGGCTTCGCGCATCACTTCGGACAGCGACGGGTGCGGATGGCAAATGCGCCCGATGTCTTCTGACGCCGCCTTGAACTCCATCGCGACGACCGCTTCGGCGATGAGATCCGATGCATTCGCCGAAATGATGTGCACGCCGAGCAGCTCGTCGGTTTTCGCATCCGCGATCATCTTCACGAAGCCCTCGGGCTTGGCCACGCCAAGCGCGCGCCCATTGATCGAGAACGGAAACTGCCCCGTCTTGATCTCGCGGCCTTCGCCCTTCAACTGCTGTTCCGTCTTGCCGACCCATGCGATCTCGGGTTCGGTATAGATGACCCACGGAATACAGTTGTAGTCGATATGCGGCTTCTGCCCGTCGATGATCTCCGCAACGAGCACGCCCTCGTCTTCCGCCTTGTGTGCGAGCATCGGCCCGCGCACGACGTCGCCGATCGCATAGACGTTCGGCACCGCCGTGCGGCAGTGATCGTCGACGTCGATGAATCCGCGCTCGTTCGCCTTCAGGCCGATCGACTCGAGGCCAAGGTTATCGGTGTTCGGCACACGGCCAACCGAGACGATCAGACGATCGGCCTCGAGCGTCTGCGCGTTGCCGTCCTTGTCGGTGTAAGCGATCGTGACGCCCTTGGCATTCGCCTTGACTTCACCGATGTTGACGCCGAGATGAATAGCGAGACCCTGCTTCTTGAAAAGTTTCGCGGCTTCCTTCGCGAGCGCCTCGTCGGCCGCACCGAGAAACTGCGGCAACGCCTCGAGCACCGTGACATCGGAGCCGAGACGGCGCCAGACCGAACCGAGCTCGAGCCCGATCACGCCCGCGCCGATGACGGCGAGCTTCGCCGGCACCGCATCGAACGCGAGGGCACCTTCGTTATCGGCGACGATCTTGTTGTCGACCGGCACGTTCGGCAGATGGCGCGCTTTCGAACCCGTCGCGATGATGACGTTCTTCGCCGTGACGACTTCGGCCTCGCCTTCGCCGCTCACTTCGATTTGCACGCCCGCATCGCTTTTGCCGACGAACTTGCCATGGCCCTTGAGCCAGGTGATCTTGTTCTTCTTGAAGAGGAACTCGATGCCGCTCGTCATCTTTTCGACGATGCCGTCCTTGCGCGACTGCATCTTGGCGACATCCATCTTGACGTCGGATACGGCAATGCCGTGCTCGGCCAGATGATGCGAGGCGTTTTCGAATTCCTCGGACGACGCAAGCAGCGCTTTCGACGGAATACAGCCGACGTTCAGGCAGGTGCCGCCAAGTTTCAGCGTACCGGCCGGGTTCTTCCACTTTTCGATACAGGCGACGCTCTTGCCGAGCTGTGCGGCGCGGATCGCGGCGATATACCCGCCCGGCCCCGCGCCGATCACGACAACGTCAAATTCTTGGGACATGACAATCCTTTCGATGACGCGACGGCGCGGCGTGAGCCGCGCTGCGTCGCGATTTCAACCAAGCTTTGCAGCGCTCGGGAACCGAGCGCGGGGAATCACAGATCGAGCAGCAGGCGCGCCGGATCTTCGAGCGCGTCTTTCATCGCCACGAGCGAGAGCACGGCTTCGCGGCCGTCGATGATGCGGTGGTCGTACGACAGTGCGAGGTAGTTCATCGGGCGGATGACGATCTGACCGTTTTCGACGACAGCCCGTTCCTTCGTCGCGTGGACGCCGAGGATCGCCGACTGCGGCGGGTTGATGATCGGCGTCGACAGCATCGAGCCGAACACACCGCCGTTCGAAATCGAGAACGTGCCGCCCGTCATTTCCTCGATCGACAGTTTGCCGTCCTTGGCTTTCTGACCGAACTCGGCAATCTTCTTCTCGATTTCGGCAAGGCTCAGCTGGTCGGCGTTGCGCAGAATCGGCACGACGAGACCGCGCGGCGAACCCACCGCGATGCCGATATCGAAGTAGCCGTGATAGACGATGTCCGTGCCGTCGATCGACGCATTCACGAGCGGGAATTTCTTCAGCGCGTGCACAGCTGCCTTCACGAAGAACGACATGAAGCCGAGCTTCACACCATGCTCTTTCTCGAACCTGTCCTTGTACTTGTTGCGCAGATCCATCACAGGCGCCATGTTCACTTCGTTGAACGTCGTGAGGATGGCATTCGTTTGCTGCGACTCGAGCAGACGCTCGGCAATACGCTGACGCAGGCGCGACATCGGCACGCGCTGCTCGGGGCGGTTGTTGAGCCAGTTGTCGGCGGAGGCCGGGGCCTTCACGTCCGGCAATGCGGGCTTCGATGCGCGCGGAGCCGGCGCGGCCGGTGCGGCGGCCGGTGCTTTTGCGCTCGTGCCCAGCACATCGCCCTTCGTAATGCGGCCGTCGCGGCCCGTTCCGGCAACCTGCTCGGCCGACAGGTTCTTCTCGGCCATCAATTTGTTGGCGGCCGGCGACGCGGTAGCGCCTGCGGTTGCCGTGGCGGTGGCGGCGGCGGGCGCGGCAGCCGGCGCCGCGGCGGCAGGAGCGGCAGCAGCAGCAGCGGGTGCCGCGGCGCTCGCCTTGCCTTCCGTGTCGATCTTCGCGATCACCTGCTCGGAGGTCACGATTTCACCGTCGGCAACGACGATTTCCGCCATCACGCCCGAGGCGGGCGCCGGCACTTCGAGCACGACCTTGTCGGTCTCGATCTCGATCAGCGTTTCGTCCTGCGTGACAGCCTCACCGGGCTTCTTCTTCCACGCGATCATGGTGCCTTCCGAAACCGACTCGGAAAACTGCGGAACCTTGACTTCTACAATAGCCATTTGATTTTCCTGAACTCGTATCTGGTGTGGAGCGCGAACGCTCGCTCGTCATGCCAGCGCGCTTCGATTGGTCTGGGCGGCATACGGCGCGGGAAAGCGCGTGGCGCTTTCCCGGTTCGCTGTCGTTAGTTATTTTGCAATCGATGCGCTCTTCAAGCGGCCGAAAGCACCTTCGATCAACGCTTTTTGCTGCTCGTAGTGCTTCGCGTAATAGCCGACCGCGGGCGATGCCGATGCCGGACGGCCGCTATAGGCGAGTTTCTGCCCATCGCGCATGCCTTCCTTGAGGTGATGCTCGATGTAGAACCACGGGCCTTGATTTTGCGGCTCGTCCTGGACCCATACGACCTCGGTTGCATGGTCGTATTTCTTCATCTCCGTTTCGAACTGCTTGTGAGCGAACGGATAGAGCTGCTCGATACGGACGATCGCCACGTCGTTCGCCTTCGCTTCGCGGCGATGCGCGATCAGGTCGTAGTAGACGCGGCCCGAGCACACCACCACGCGCTTGACCTTCTTCGCTTCGACAGCGGCATCGACTTCGCCGATCACGGGCTGGAACACGCCGCTCGCGAGCTCCGACAGATCCGAGATCGCCTCCTTGTGGCGCAGCAGCGACTTCGGCGTGAAGACGATGAGCGGCTTGCGGAACAGGCGGATCATCTGACGGCGCAGCAGATGGAAGATCTGCGCCGGTGTAGTCGGTTGCACGACCTGCATGTTGTGCTCGGCGCACAGCTGCAAATAGCGCTCGATACGTGCCGACGAGTGCTCCGGACCTTGGCCCTCGTAGCCGTGCGGCAGCAGCATCGTGAGACCCGAAACGCGGCCCCACTTGACCTCACCCGACGAAATGAACTGATCGATGACGACCTGCGCGCCGTTGGCGAAATCGCCGAACTGCGCTTCCCACGCGACGAGCGTATTCGGTTCGGCCGTCGAGTAACCGTATTCGAAGCCGAGCACGGCTTCTTCGGAGAGCACCGAATCGATCACCGTGAACTTCGCCTGACCGTCTGCCACGTTTTGCAGCGGAATGTACGTGCCGTCGTTCCAGCGCTCGCGGTTCTGATCGTGCAGCACCGCGTGACGGTGCGTGAACGTACCACGGCCCGCGTCCTGGCCCGTGAGGCGCACCGCATAGCCCGATGCGACGAGCGATGCGTAGGCGAGATGCTCGCCCATGCCCCAATCGAGCGGCGCCTCGCCGCGCGCCATGGCGCGACGGTCGTTGACGACGCGCTCGACGAGCGGGTGCAGCTTGAAGCTCTCCGGAATCGTCGTGATGCGTTCGCCGAGGCGCTTGAGCTCGGCAAGCGGCACGGCCGTATCGGCCGCATCGGTCCATTTACGGTTCAGGAACGGCACCCAGTCGACAGCGTACTTGCTCTTGTAGTTCGAGAGCACCGGATCGACCGTGTGCTGGCCGGCATCCATCGCCTGGCGATAGGCCTTGACGAAGCCATCGGCGTCTTCAGCGCCGATCACGCCCTGTTGCACGAGCTTTTCCGCGTAAAGCGCGCGCGTGCCTGGGTGCTGGGCGATCTTCTTGTACATCAGCGGCTGCGTGACTGCCGGCGTATCCTGCTCGTTGTGGCCGAGCTTGCGGAAGCAGACGATGTCGATCACGACATCCTTGTGGAATTGCATCCGGAAGTCGACCGCGAGCTGCGTGGCCAGCACGACCGCTTCAGGGTCGTCGCCGTTCACGTGCAGCACGGGCGCTTCGATCATCTTCACCACGTCGGAGCAGTAAAGCGTCGAGCGGGCATCGCGCGGATCGGACGTCGTGAAACCGATCTGGTTGTTGATGACGATATGCAGCGTGCCGTGCGTGCCGTAGCCGCGCGTTTGCGCGAGGTTCAGCGTTTCCATAACGACGCCCTGGCCCGCGAAGGCCGCGTCACCGTGGATCTGCACCGGCAGAACCTGAAGGCCGCTATCGTCGCCGCGACGATCCATCCGTGCCTTCGCCGAACCTTCCACAACCGGGTTGACGATTTCGAGGTGCGACGGGTTGAATGCCAGCGACAAGTGCACCGGACCGCCTTCCGTGGCGACATCCGACGAGAAGCCCTTGTGATACTTCACGTCGCCTGCCGGCAGATCGTCGACGTGCTTGCCTTCGAATTCGGCGAAGAGATCGGACGGCATCTTGCCGAGCGTGTTCACGAGCACGTTCAGACGGCCGCGGTGAGCCATGCCGATGACGATTTCCTGCACGCCCTTCGCGCCGCCGTGACGCACGACTTCGTCCATCGCCGCAATGAAGCTTTCGCCGCCTTCGAGCGAGAAGCGTTTCTGGCCGACGTAGCGGGTGTGCAAATAGCGTTCGAGGCCTTCGGCGGCCGTGAGCCGGTTGAGAATGTGCTTCTTCTTGTCAGCCGAGAAATTCGGTGTGGCCCGGATCGATTCGAGCCGCTCCTGCCACCAGCGCTTCTGTTCCGGGTCGCTGACGTACTGGAATTCGGCGCCGATCGTGCCGCAGTAGGTATCGCGCAGCGCTTTGACGATATCGCGCAGCGATGCCTGCTCGAAGCCGAAATACAGGTTGCCCGCGCTGAACGTCTGATCCATATCGGCTTCGGTGAAGTCGTAGAACGCAGGTTCGAGCTCGGGGATGGAAGGCCGTTCGCGGCGCTTCAGGGGGTCCAGATTGGCCCATTGCGAGCCCAGGAAGCGGTAGGCGCCGATGAGCGACTGAACGTGGACCTGCTTGCGCGCCGTGGCCAGATTCTCGCCGGCTTCGCGCGGAACGAAAGCATTGGCTTTCGCGCGCTGCGCAAACGATTCGACGATCGGACCGTGCGCGACGTCATTCGCGTTCGTACCGTCGGACGCGGGAACGTTTTGCAGGGCGTCGAAATACTCGCGCCAATTGTCGGGGACCGACGCCGGATTATCGAGGTATTGCTCGTACAGCTCTTCGACGTACGGAGCATTGCCGCCGAACAGGTACGAGTTCAGCTGGAATTGCTTCATCATGTTTACGCTCACCTTTCTTCGAGTTTCTCGAGAAATAGCGGGTTACTCAACCTTCCGCGACACGGCCTGACCGTTTAGCGGATTGCGCGAATCAAGTCTTGCTTGGAAGGACCTAAAACTAGCACCGGGAGGATATCACACAACCGACATTCGAGATGGATATATGCGCCATTCGAATCAGGCATGCTCTGGCTGCCCCCAATAAAAAAGCCGCTCGAATTGATGAGCGGCTTTTTCTTCAGTTGTTGCTATCGACAGCTCGATTCGATCAATCGAGCGCAGCCTCGCGGCTGGCACGGCGGCGCTCGTGCTCTTTCAGATGGCGCTTGCGCAGGCGGATGGACTGCGGCGTAACCTCCACCAACTCGTCGTCATCGATGAATTCGACCGCGTATTCGAGCGAAAGCTGAATGGGCGGAACGAGCCGAACCGCTTCGTCCGTACCCGACGCGCGCACGTTCGTGAGCTGCTTGCCCTTGATCGGGTTGACCACCAGATCGTTGTCGCGGCTATGAATGCCGATGATCATGCCCTCGTACAGTGCATCGCCGGGTTTCACGAACATCCGGCCGCGATCCTGCAGCTTCCAGAGCGCGTAGGCCACAGCCGCTCCGTCGTCCTGCGAAATCAGCACGCCATTGCGGCGTTCGCCCAACGAGCCTTCCTTGATGGGCGCATATTCGTCGAACACGTGGCTCATGAGGCCCGTGCCGCGCGTCAGCGTCATGAATTCGCCCTGGAAGCCGATCAAGCCTCGCGCTGGGATCCGGTATTCAAGACGCGTGCGACCACGCCCGTCGGAGGCCATATCGAGCAGCTCGCCCTTGCGCCGTCCGAGTTCTTCCATGACGCCGCCCTGATGCGAATCTTCCACATCGACCGTCAGCAGTTCGTACGGCTCGTGCTTTACGCCATCCACTTCATGCAGCACGACGCGCGGACGCGATACGGCGAGCTCATAGCCTTCCCGGCGCATGTTCTCGACGAGGATCGTCAAATGCAGCTCGCCGCGACCCGACACTTCGAAGACCGTTTCGTCGCCCGTGTCGCGCACGCGCAACGCCACGTTATGGTTGAGTTCGCGCATCAGGCGATCGCGGATCTGCCGGCTCGTAACAAACTTGCCTTCCTTGCCCGCCAGCGGCGACGAATTCACGAGGAAGTTCATCGTGAGCGTGGGCTCGTCCACCGTGATCATCGGCAGCGCTTCGGGTGCTTCCGGCGAACAGATCGTCGCGCCGATGCCGATGTCCTCGATCCCGTTGATCAGGACGATATCCCCGGCTTCAGCCTCTTCCACCTGAACGCGCTCGAGCCCATGGAACGAGAGCACCTGGTTGATTTTGCGGTTCAGCACCTCTCCGTCGGGGCCGAAGCGCAGCGCGACAGGCTGTCCGGGCTTGATACGCCCGCGCGTGATACGGCCGACGCCAATCCGGCCGACGTAGGTGGAGTAATCGAGCGACGTGATCTGCAACTGCAGCGGCGCGTCCGGGTCGGCCGGGCGCACGGGCACGTGAGCGAGAATCGCCTCGAAAAGCGGGCGCATATCGCCTTCGCGGGCGGCGGGATCGAGCGAAGCATATCCGTTCAAGCCCGACGCATAGACGATCGGGAAGTCGAGTTGCTCTTCGGTTGCGCCGAGCTTGTCGAACAGGTCGAACGTTTGATTGATGACCCAATCGATGCGCGCGCCGGGGCGATCGATCTTGTTGACGACGACAATCGGCTTCAAACCGAGCGCGAGCGCTTTTTTCGTCACGAAGCGCGTTTGCGGCATCGGACCTTCGACGGCATCGACGAGCAGTAACACCGAATCGACCATCGACAGCACACGCTCCACCTCACCGCCGAAATCGGCGTGCCCGGGCGTATCGACGATATTGATGTGAGTGCCCTCGTACTCGACGGCGCAGTTCTTGGCCAGGATCGTGATGCCGCGTTCACGCTCGATGTCGTTCGAGTCCATGACGCGCTCCGCGATCTGCTGATTTTCCCGGAAAGTGCCCGACTGGCGAAGCAGTTGGTCGACGAGCGTGGTCTTGCCGTGGTCGACGTGGGCAATGATGGCGATGTTGCGTAGAGCGCGAGTCATAAGGAATCTGAACGGTTTGGGGCTGCGGCTTCATGCCCGAGGTAATCAAAAATTATATCACGCTGGCGTGACGCGAGCCGTACCGCCTACAGGGGACAGAGCGTTCTCCGCATGAAACGGGCGGTCCGAGCGCGCGAGGTAGCCGGCAGGTTTTTGCGCCCGATGGCATGATGAGCGCCCGTTCGATCACCCCGCTACGCGTAAAAAAGGTTGCATAGGCAGCTTTCTCCGCCTAGAATCATGCCTAGTCAACCATTGCATGCTCACCCAACATCATGACGAATTCGTCCGATCAATTTGTTGCGGAACTCCGCGATTTCGAACTCGACGAGGCGGTCGGCTACCTGCTCGCCCGGGCGAAGTCCGGCATCTCGAACCTCGTTTCGCAACGGACGATGAAAGAGCTGGGCATCACGAGCACGCAGGCCAGCATACTTTTCATGATCGGTTCGGGCCGCTGCCAGCTCGCGGCGGAGCTCGCGCGGCACTACGGAATCGATGCAAGCGCCGTGACGCGCCTCGTCGACCGGCTCGAAAAACGCAAGCTGCTTTGCAGGGTGCGCAGCAGCGAGGACCGGCGCGCCGTGCGGCTCGAGCTGACGGCGCAAGGCTACGAAATTGCCACACGCATACCGAGCATGTTCTGTGACGTAGTGGACAAAGCGCTGAACGGCTTTACACCCGAAGAGGTCGGCTTCCTCAAAAGCATGTTGAGGCGCATCCTGGCGAATACCGGCGAATCGGTCGAGGAGCCTCGTTAAGCGATGTCCATCATTTCATTCGAGTCGAAAGGCGAAGCGATGAATTCTCCGAGAGTGCCGTCCCGTGTTTTCGCGCCCGCGAGCGCCATTGCAGCCGCGGCAATGACCGCGCTTGTCCTCGCCGGTTGTGCCAACTATGCAGGCATCAAGAGCGACAAAAGCGCGGCCAGCGCCGCCAGCTTCGAGACGGCGCAAAGCCTGCCGGGAGAGAGCGGCAACTGGCCGTCGCTCGATTGGGCCAATCAATTCGGCGATCCTCAATTGCCGAAGCTCATCGACGAAGCGCTCGACGGCAACCCGACGATCGCGCAGGCACAGGCACGCCTTGCCAAGGCCCAGTCGTACATCGAAACATCGCGCGCCAGCCTGTTGCCGAAGGTTGAAGGCAGTTATTCGATCACGCGCGAGCGGTTCACCGAGAACGGCCTCTATCCTCCGCCGTTGGCGGGCAACTGGGTGACCGAGCACAATGCGCTCGCCAGCGCCTCGTGGGATCTGGACCTGTGGGGCAAGAACCGGGCGCGCCTCGCATCGGCGCTCTCCCAGCAAAAGGCCGCGCAGGCCGACATCCAGCTCGCGCGCATCACGCTCGCCTCGTCGGTTGCGCGCACGTACAACCAGCTCGCACAGCTTTATGCGATACGCGACATTACAGCGCGCGAAATCGCCAATCGTCAGGAAGTCGGCACGATCACGAACGGACGCGTCGTGGCCGGTCTCGATACCAGCGTCGAAAAGCAGACCGCACTCGGCAACATCGCCGCCACGCAGACGACGCTGTCCGATCTCGACGGCCAGATCGCCGCTGTCCGCTATCAGCTCGCCGCATTGCTCGGCAAGGGCCCCGACCGCGGTCTGCAAATTACACAACCGGTGCTGTCAGCCGGCGGCGCGGTGACGCTGCCCGACAACCTGCCAGCCGATCTCGTTTCGCGCCGCCCGGATCTCGTCGCGGCGCGCTGGCAGATCGACGCGGCTTTGCACGACGTGAAGGAAGCCAAGGCCGAATTCTTTCCCGACATCAATCTGGCGGCGGCGGCCGGTCTCGACTCGTTCGGCTGGAGCCGGTTTCTGAAAGCCGGCAGCCGCCAATTGCAGGCCGGGCCCGCGATTCATCTGCCGATCTTCGATGCAGGCGCGTTGCGTGCCCAGTTGAAGGGCCGCTACGCGGATTTCGATCTCGATGTGGCGAACTACAACCAGACGCTGATCGGCGCGCTGTCCGACGTTGCCACGCAGGTGTCGTCGATTCGCGCCATCGATCGTCAAATGAATGACGCGCAACGGGCGCTCGATGCATCGAGCGAAGCGTACCGCCTGGCCGTGATTCGTTACAAGGCAGGGCTCTCGCCGCAATTGCAGGTGCTCACGGCCGATATCAACCGGCTCAATGCCGAACAAACGGTCACGAATCTCAAGATGCGCCGGCGGGATTTGCAATTCGCGCTCATCAAGGCGCTCGGTGGAGGGTTCGACGCCAACACCGTCGGGCTCGGCGAGCCGGCGGCACCGGTGCCGGCTCAGGCAGGCAGCGCCGCGGCCCCGTCGAGCTGATGCGAGCGAGCCTCGGTCATCGCGCCGATCGAGAATCGAGCCCCCAACGAACCGACCAACATTCGAACGACAGAAAATCGTGAACCGGAGAGCATTTCCATGAGCGAGACTCAACAATCCGCCGCGAACGTCAAGACGCCGTCCAACGGCAAGCGCAAGCGGCTGATGGCGCTGCTTGCCGGCGTGATCCTCATCGCGGCCATCGCGTACGGCTTCTACTATTTCCTCGTCGCGCGTTTTCATGAAGAAACGGACGATGCCTACATCAACGGCAACGTCGTACAGATCACCCCGCAGGTGACGGGCACCGTCGTCGCGGTGAATGCCGACGATACGCAAACCGTCAAGGCGGGCGACCCGCTCGTCGTACTCGATGGCGCGGACGCCCGCGTCACGCTGGCGCAAGCCGAGGCAAACCTCGCGCAAACGGTGCGTCAGGTTCGGGGGCTTTTCGTGAACAACGATCAGTACCAGGCACAAATCGCGCAACGTCAGGCCGATCTCTCGCGCGCGCAAGACGACCTGCGGCGGCGCATGGCCGTCGCGCAGACAGGCGCCGTCTCGCAGGAGGAAATCTCGCACGCGCGCGATGCGGTAAAAGCCGCGCAGGCCAGCCTCGATGCAGCCGAACAGCAGCTCGCATCGAACCGCGCGCTGACCTCGAATACGACGATTGCGACGCATCCGAACGTGCTCGCGGCGGCGGCGAAGGTGCGCGACGCCTATCTGAACAACGCGCGCAATACGCTGCCGGCGCCTGTCACCGGTTATGTGGCGAAGCGTTCCGTGCAAGTGGGACAGCGCGTGTCGCCCGGCACGCCGCTCATGGCGATCGTGCCGCTCGAGGCGGTGTGGGTCGACGCGAACTTCAAGGAAGTGCAGCTCAAGCACATGCGCATCGGTCAGCCGGTCGAGCTGACCGCGGACGTCTACGGTTCGTCCGTCGTCTATCACGGCAAGGTCGTGGGCTTCTCCGCGGGGACGGGTTCCGCGTTCTCGCTGTTGCCCGCGCAAAATGCCACCGGTAACTGGATCAAGGTCGTGCAGCGGCTGCCCGTTCGTATCGAGCTCGATCCCAAGGAACTGCACGCGCATCCGCTGCGCATTGGCCTGTCGATGCAAGTCGACGTCGACATCAAGAACGACAACGGCTCTCAGCTCGGCAACGCGCAAAACACCGTCTATCAGACGAACGTATTCGACAAGTATGGCGCCGATGCCGATGCGGAGATCGCTCGCATCATCGCGCAGAACGCGGGCGCGGATGCCACGGCGAACATCGCCCGACAAAAACCGGCGACAGGGCGCGCGATGCACGGTGCCAAAGTCGCGAGTGGCGCGGCAAAGCTGATGTAATCAAGCAGACTAACGTTTCCCGTTTCGAGGCAATTGCACAATGGCCCAATCGGCAGCAGCTCCGCATCCGCCGCTTACCGGCGCGAAGCTCGTCATCGGCACGATCGCCGTGTCGCTCGCGGTGTTCATGAACGTGCTCGATAGCTCGATCGCGAACGTGTCGATCCCGACCATCTCGGGCGACCTTGGCGTTTCATCGGACCAGGGGACCTGGGTCATCACGTCGTTCGCCGTCGCCAATGCGATCTCGGTGCCGCTGACAGGCTGGCTGACCGACCGCATTGGTCAGGTCCGGCTGTTTCTCGCGTCGATCGTGCTGTTCGTGCTGTCCTCGTGGATGTGCGGATTGTCCCCGACGCTGCCGTTCCTGCTCGTCTCGCGGGTTATTCAGGGTGCCGTCGCGGGGCCGATGATACCGCTCTCGCAAACGCTGCTATTGGCGAGCTACCCTCGTCCGAAAGCGCCGCTCGCGCTTGCCATGTGGGCGATGACAACGCTGATCGCGCCTGTGGCCGGCCCGATTCTCGGCGGATGGATTTCGGACAATATCTCGTGGCCGTGGATCTTTTACGTCAACATCCCGGTCGGCATCGTCGCGGCGGTGGCAACGTGGGCGATCTTCCGCACGCGGGACTCCGCGATCAAGAAGGCCCCGATCGATACGGTCGGCCTCACGCTGCTTGTCATCTGGGTCGGCTCGCTGCAAGTCATGCTCGACAAGGGAAAGGATCTCGACTGGTTCTCGTCGACGACGATCGTGATACTTGCGCTCGTCGCCGTGATCGGTTTCGCATTCTTCGTCGTCTGGGAGTTGACGGACAAGCACCCGGTCGTCGATCTCTCGCTCTTCAAGAAACGTAACTTCACGGGCGGCACCGTCGCGCTATCCATCGGCTACGGGCTTTACTTCGGCAACCTCGTCCTGCTGCCGCTCTGGCTGCAGACCGACATCGGCTACACGGCGACCGATGCGGGGCTCGTCATGGCACCCGTCGGGGTCTTCGCCATTCTGCTGTCGCCGGTGACGGGCAAGTTCTTGCCGCGGACCGATCCTCGCAGGATTGCCACGGCCGCATTTCTCGTATTCGCGCTCTGCTTCTGGATGCGCTCGCGTTATACG
The DNA here is from genome assembly GCA_966421005.1 of uncultured Paraburkholderia sp. Lineage (GTDB taxonomy): Bacteria > Pseudomonadota > Gammaproteobacteria > Burkholderiales > Burkholderiaceae > Trinickia. The sequence continues at coordinate 12,087 of CBJLAJ010000005.1, read as the reverse complement.
ACGGGCGTCGACACATGGTCGCTCATGCTGCCCACACTCGTGCAAGGCATCGGCATGGCCGGCTTCTTCATTCCGCTCGTGTCGATTACGCTGTCCGGCCTGCCCGGCAATCGCATCGCGGCGGCATCGGGCCTGTCCAATTTCGTGCGGATCATGTGCGGCGGCATCGGCACCTCGATTTTCACGACCGCCTGGGACCATCGCACGACGTTCCACCACGCGCAGTTGACCGAGCGCGCGAGTGCGTTCGATCCCACGTTTGCGCAGTCGATGTCGCAGATTGGAGCGTCGACCGGCCTCGACGCGACACAGCGTTACGGCCTCTTCGATCGTCTGGTGACGCAGCAAGCCGCGCAGCTCGGCGTCAACGATCTGTTTTATATTTCGGCGGTGATCTTCGTGGTGCTGATCGGGCTCATCTGGATTACGCGCCCCGAACGATCGGGCGGCGGGGACTCGAGCGCGGCGGCATCGGCCGCGCATTGAGGTACTGAACGCAAACCATGCACTATTTGCGCGCGGCGGGGCCTTGCGTCACGCCCACAATGGCCGCAGTGCGCCGACGGGCAAAGAGGCCTCGCGCGGAAGTCAGACCAAGACCGAATGCGTCAAGATACGTGTTGGCCAGCTCAGGATGCGGGTAATGCCACGGGTCCAGTGAGCCTTTCTCATACTTTCTCATGCAGTTTGAGAATTCTCAAAGTAGATGAGAAAGCATGATACAAAGCCCGGAACTCACTGCTAACGACGATAATCCGCCAAATCAGCGCTTAAACGCTGACGACGAGGCGTTCCGGCGCAAGTACGCCATCGCCGGCACGCGCGACGCCGAGCAAAGCACCATCGCTTTCACGGTACACGCGTACTCGCACGTTGCCCTCTTGCACGGTGCCTTCCAGCTCCCGCTGCAACGCCAGCTCGGCCAGCCGGATGCGCTGTCCCTGCTGAAACCTGCGTGCGAGTTCTTGCGCAAGCCGCACGGGGGCGAATGTCGAAAGCAACGCGTCGACAGGCTGCAGCATCGCGTCTCGCGCGGCCATATCCATGTCGGAAAGCGCATCGAGCGTAACCGCATGTTCGAGTGTCAACGCGCCCACTCCCGTGCGCCGCAAAGCGACGAGATGCGCGCCGTAGCCAAGCGCCGTGCCGATATCCTCGGCCAAGGTCCGGACGTAGGTGCCCTTGCTGCAAGTGACGCGAAACGTCACGTCGGGCAGTGCGCAGGCGATCACGTCGAGACTTCGGATGGTCACCGCGCGGCCCTCGCGCTCCACCGTCTGCCCAGCTCGCGCGTACTCATACAGCGGCTTTCCGTCACGCTTGAGTGCCGAGTACATCGGCGGTACTTGAACGATCTCGCCGACGAAACGCCGGCACGCCGCTTCGACATCAGCAGATTCGACCTGCACGGCGGCCGTCTCCAGCACCTCGCCCTCCGCATCGCCAGTCGATGTGCGAACGCCGAGCCGCATCGTCGCCTCGTAGGTCTTGTCGGCATCGAGCAAGTCCTGCGAAAACTTCGTCGCCTCCCCGAAGCAAAGCGGCAACAGCCCCGACGCAAGCGGATCGAGCGTACCCGTATGGCCGGCCTTCTTCGCAAGATACAAACGCTTGGCGCTCATCAATGCGTCGTTACTCGTGAGGCCGAGCGGTTTGTCGAGCAGCAAGACGCCATCGAGCACGCGGCGCGGCACCCGGGGTCTTTGATTCTGATTCATCGGACAGTGGCAAAAAGGAGCAGGCGATACGCCAGGACGCGAGCGGGAACTCAATCGTCCTTGGCACGGCTGGCGTTGGCCTCGTCGATCAGACGCGACATCTCGACGGCCTGTTCGATCGTCTTGTCGTAGTGAAAGTGCAGCGTGGGCACCGTATGGATGTGCAGCCGCTTGAACAGCAGATTGTGAAGATGGCCCGCCGCGTGGTTCAGTGCGCGCTCAGTCGCCTGAGCATCGCCCGTCAGCGTCGTGAAATAGACCTTCGCATGCGCGTAGTCGGGCGTGAGCTCGACGCTTTGAATCGTCACGAGCCCGATGCGCGGATCCTTCACCTCACGCATGATGAGTTCCGACAGATCGCGCTGGATCTGATCGGCAATCTGCACATTGCGGTTAGGAGAACTACGTTTCTTCGACATGGCGAAATTCCTGATGCAAACGTGGGGGACCGGGGACGCCGCGCAGCTATTCCTGCAGCCACCGTGCGGGTAAAGGTCCGCCAAAAAAACAACGGGCGGGACAGGCTTGCCGCCCGCCCCGCCCCGAGCCGCGCACGTGGCGCTTACAGCGTACGCGCGACCTCGGTGACCTCGAACACTTCGAACTGATCGCCTTCGACGATATCGTTGAAGTTCTTGATCGACATACCGCACTCGAAGCCCTGCTTCACTTCCTTGACGTCGTCCTTGAAGCGCTTGAGCGAATCGAGTTCGCCGGTGTGGATGACCACGTTGTTGCGCAGCACGCGCACCGAGGACGAACGCTTCACGACACCGTCCGTCACCATACAACCGGCCACCGCGCCGACCTTCGGCACCTTGAACACTTGCCGCACCTCGACCATGCCCGTCACGACCTCGCGCTTTTCCGGGGACAACATGCCCGACATCGCTGCCTTCACCTCATCCACAGCGTCGTAGATGATGTTGTAGTAGCGGATATCGATGCCGTTGGTCTCCGCAAGCTTGCGGGCCTGTGCATCGGCACGCGTATTGAAGCCGATGATGACCGCCTTCGATGCCGTGGCCAGGTTGACATCCGATTCGCTGATGCCACCAACGGCGCCATGCACGATCTGCACGCGCACTTCGTCGGTAGAAAGCTTCTGCAATGCCTGCACGAGCGCTTCTTGCGAACCCTGCACATCGGCCTTGACGATGAGCGGCAGGTTCTTGACCTCGCCCTCGCCCATTTGCTCGAGCATGCTTTCGAGCTTCGCGGCCTGCTGCTTGGCCAGCTTGACGTCGCGGAACTTGCCCTGACGGAACAGCGCGATTTCGCGCGCTTTGCGTTCGTCCTGGAGAACCATGACTTCTTCGCCGGCCGCCGGGACTTCGGACAAGCCCTGAATTTCGACCGGGATCGACGGGCCGGCCGACTTCGTCGCCTTGCTCGTTTCGTCGAGCATCGCACGAACACGGCCATAGGCGCTGCCCGCGAGCACGACGTCGCCGCGCGAGAGCGTACCCGATTGGACGAGCACGGTCGCCACCGGGCCCTTGCCCTTGTCGAGCTTCGCTTCGATCACGAGGCCCTTCGCAGGCGCATCCACCGGTGCGGTCAATTCGAGCACCTCGGCCTGCAGCAGCACGTTTTCGAGCAGATCGTCGATACCCGTGCCAGTCTTGGCCGATACCGGCACGAACGGCGAATCGCCACCGTACTCTTCCGGCACGACGCCTTCGGCCACGAGCTCCTGCTTCACGCGCTCGGGGTTCGCTTCGGGCTTGTCGATCTTGTTGATCGCGACGACGATCGGCACACCGCCCGCCTTCGCGTGCGCAATGGCTTCCTTCGTCTGCGGCATCACGCCGTCGTCGGCGGCTACCACGAGAATCACGATATCCGTGGCCTTCGCGCCACGCGCCCGCATGGCCGTAAACGCTTCGTGACCCGGCGTATCCAGGAAGGTGATGACGCCACGCGGCGTGTCGACGTGATAAGCGCCGATGTGCTGCGTAATGCCGCCCGCCTCGCCCGCCGCCACCTTCGCGCGCCGGATGTAGTCGAGCAGCGACGTCTTGCCGTGGTCGACGTGACCCATGACCGTGACGACCGGCGGACGCGGCAGTTGCTCCGCATCGCTCGCTTCGCCTTCGACGAGCAGTGCCTCGGGATCGTCGAGCTTGGCCGCGACCGCACGATGCCCGAGTTCCTCCACGACGATCATCGCCGTTTCCTGATCGAGCATCTGGTTGATCGTGACCATCTGGCCGAGCTTCATCATGACTTTGATGACTTCCGACGCCTTCACGGACATTTTATGCGCGAGGTCGGCAACGGTGATCGTCTCCGGCACGTGCACTTCGCGCACGATCGGCTCCGTCGGCGCCTGGAAGCTGGCGCCCGCATCCTGATGCTTGCCGCGGCCCTTCGGACCGCCGCGCCAGCCGCGATCGACGCCACCGCTCGAATCGCCGCGCGTCTTGATGCCGCGACGCTTCGCGGCGTCGTCCTGCCAGCCGGCTTTGCCGCCAGGCTTTTTCTTGTCCGCGGAGGGCGCCGCCGCGGTAGTGCTCGGCGCGGCCGCGGGCGCAGGCTTGCGCGTGGCCGGGCGGGCCGCCTCGCCTGCCGGACGCGCGGGCTTGTGCAGCGTGCCCTTTGCCTCGGCCGTCTTGGCGGCCGGCTCCGCGGGCTTCGCGGGGGCCGGCTCGGGTGCCTTGACCTGCGCCTTGCGCGGCGTATTCATCATCTCGCGAATCGCGCGCGCTTCGGCCTCGGCAGCCTGACGACGCTTGGCGATTTCCTCTTGCTCGGCGCGTGCCTTCTCCGCGGCCTCGCGCGCCGCGTCTTCGGCCTTCTTGGCGGCTTCGCGTTGTGCGGCACGTTCGGCAGCGGCGCGCTCGTCCTCGCTCGCGTCGCGTTCGGCCTGCTCGCGTGCGGCCACTTCCGCACTCTTGGCCGCGGCCTCTTCCTCGGCGCGACGACGCTCGGCCTCGGCGGCTTGCTCGCGCGCCTGGCGTTCGGCTTCCTCGCGCTCGAGACGTTCTTGCCGCTCCTTGAGTTCCAGCGCCTGCTTCTCGAGCAGCTCGGCCTCGCGGCGCGCCTCTTCCTCGCGCCGTTGCAGCTCGGCGCTTTCGGCGTCGGCCGCCTGACCGGCCACGTCCACCGCCGCATCGCCCGCTTCGTCGCGTTTCACGAACACGCGCTTCTTACGCACTTCGACCTGAATGGTGCGAGCCTTGCCCGTCGCGTCGGACTGCTTGATCTCCGACGTATGCCGGCGCGTCAGCGTGATCTTGCGCTTGTCCGCATCGGCCGAGCCGTGCGACTTGCGCAAATGATCGAGCAAACGTGCCTTGTCCGATTCGGACAGTGCATCGTCCTCGCTCGCTTTTTGGACGCCCGCCGCCTGGAGCTGCTCGAGCAGCACTCCGGCAGGCATTTTCAGTTCCGCGGCAAATTGGGCTACGTTGTTACTCGCCATTCATTCCTCTTAATGCAAGGACCGATTCCTTGCGGTTAGCATCGGGTCGTGCGACCGGCGTGTGCTATGTCTATCGCCGTCGCGATCGTTTCAGTGCGTCATGTCGTTCACTCACTGGAACCAATGTTCACGTGCTTTCATGATCAACGCTTTCGCGGCTTCGTCTTCCATTCCGGTCAATTCGACCAATTCGTCCACAGCCAGCTCGGCGAGCTCGTCGCGCGTCTGGATTTGATGCGCGGCCAGCTTCGCGAGCAAGTCGGAATCGACTCCCTCGAGGCTCTTCAGGTCGAGCGAGGCATTTTCGACTTTCTCTTCGTTCGCGATTGCCATCGTCAACAGCGCATCGCGCGCGCGATTGCGCAGCTCGTGAACGGTGTCTTCGTCGAACGCCTCGATCTCGAGCATTTCGTTGAGCGGCACGTAGGCGATCTCTTCGAGGCTCGTGAAGCCCTCGTCGATCAGGATGTCGGCCACTTCCTCGTCGACATCGAGCCGCGCCATGAACAGGTCGCGCAATACACCCCGCTCCTGGTTCTGCTTCTGCGCGGATTCGTCCGGCGTCATGATGTTGATCTGCCAGCCGGTCAGCTCGCTCGCGAGCCGCACGTTCTGGCCGCTGCGGCCGATCGCGACCGCGAGCTCGTTTTCGTCCACGACGACGTCCATCGAGTGCTTTTCCTCATCGACGACGATCGACTGGACCGCTGCCGGCGCGAGCGCACCGATCACGAACTGGGCGGGATCCTCCGACCATAGCACGATGTCGACGTTCTCGCCACCGAGCTCGTTGCGTACCGCCTGCACACGCGAGCCGCGGATACCGACGCAGGTGCCGATCGGGTCGATCCGCTTGTCGTAGGCGATGACGCCGATCTTCGCCCGCACGCCGGGATCGCGCGCGGCCGCCTTGATCTCGAGCAAGCCCTGTTCGATTTCCGGCACTTCCATTTCGAAGAGCTTCATGAGGAACTCGGGCGCGGTACGCGACAGCTCGATCTGCGGCCCGCGAGCCGTGCGGTCGACCTTCGCGATATAGGCGCGCACGCGATCGCCCACGCGCAGATTCTCTTTCGGAATCAGTTGATCGCGGCGCAGCAGCGCTTCCACGCGCCCCGATTCGACGATGAAGTTGCCCTTGTCGAGCCGCTTCACCGTACCCGTCATGATCTTTTCCCCGCGCTCGAGGAAATCGTTCAGGATCTGCTCGCGCTCAGCGTCGCGCACCTTCTGCAAAATCACCTGCTTGGCGGCCTGCGCGCCGATGCGACCGAACTCGATCGAGGGGATCGGCTCTTCGATGTATTCGTCGATTTCGATTTCGGGCTGCTGTTCGCGCGCCTCGAAAAGAAGGATTTCCTGATCCGGCTCTTGCAGACCCGCCTCGTCCGGCACGACACGCCAGCGGCGATACGTTTCGTGCTCGCCCGATTCACGATCGATGTGCACGCGAATATCGACGTCTTCTTCGAAGAGCTTCTTGGTTGCCGAAGCAAGGGCGGCTTCGAGCGCAGCGAACACGACATCCTTGTTGACGTTCTTTTCGCGCGCCAGCGCATCCACCAGCATCAATACTTCGCGACTCATTGTTTCCGGCTCCTAAAGTCAACGTGCGGGACGAGGCGCGCGCGGTCCATATCCGCGAGCGTAAAGTCGAGCATCGCGGCGCCTTCTTTCCCAACAAATTCCAAACCGATCGTTTCCCCGTTCGGGGCATGGAGAATACCCCGGTACGTCTTGCGCCCGTCCAACGGTTTTTTCAATGTAACGACCACTTCGCTCCCCGCGAACCGCGCGAAATCGGCCAATTTCTTCAGCGGACGGTCGAGCCCCGGCGACGATACTTCGAGCCGCTCGTAATCGATATTTTCAACCGTCAAAACGTGCTGGAGCTGACGAGTGACCTTTTCACAGTCCTCGATCGCGATACCGGAAGGCTGATCGATATAGACGCAGAGCATGCCGCGTCCGGTACGCTCGAGATCGACCAACTCGTAGCCCATGCCCGAGATCGTGGTTTCTATCAGTTCCGTCAGTTGCACAAGTGCCCTCTAAGATGTTCGCGCGCGACGCGAACATCTTGCGGGCCGCGCGCCTTGCCGGCGCACGGAAGGTCAGCGCAACCCGAGATGCTGAACCGCAACGGCCAAAAAAAAATGGGCTGAACGCCCATCTTCTTACCGGTGGTCGCACCTGAGCCGCACAAAATAAGCCGCACGCCCAGCGACTTCGTGATTCTAGCATTTTTCGAGAGCGCGTGCAAAGCAAGCGCTCTCGAAACGACGATTCTGTCGAATGCAGGCGTGCTGACGCTTATCGGCCTCGCGCGCGATTGCGCGGCGTTCCGCGCGGACCGTTCGCACCGCCGCCCGAGCGATTGCCGCCGGCCGACCGGTTGCCGTTGGGATTGGGGTTGCCGCCACCCCCACCCGGGCCACGCTTGCCGCCGCCTGCGGGCAACGCACGGTTGCCGTCGACGTCGCCACGTGCACGTGGCGGCCCCTTCTTGCCCCGGTTCGCGCCCGGCCGCCCGAATCCGCCAGGTGCATCGCCGAATCCGCCGCCCATTCCCGCGCCGCCGAATCCGCCGCCCGGGCCACGCCGGCCAGCACCGCGGCCTGGCTGGTCGAAGCGACCATGCGCCGTCAACACCGGCTCGCGGCTGATGAAGCCCATCGATGTCTGCATCGGATCGGGTTGACGACGTTCCTGCGTCGCGCGGCGCGCGCCCTTGTCTTCGACGGGCGCCTTGAGCCCGACCGCGTTCATTAGGCCGAGCACCTGATTTTCTTCGAGTTTTTCCCCCCGGCAGCGGCGGAAGCCACACGGCAGCGAAATCGGGCCATGCCGCGTACGGATGAGCCGGCTCACCATGAGGCCCACGGCCTCGAACATCCGGCGCACTTCTCGATTGCGCCCTTCCGCGAGCGCAACGTGGTACCAGTGGTTCGTGCCCTCGCCGCCACCGTCCCGAATTCGCAGAAAGTTGGCCGGCCCGTCTTCGAGCTCGACGCCTTGCAGCAGCTTTTGCCGCGAACTTTCGCTGAGCTCGCCCACCACGCGTACCGCGTACTCGCGCTCGACGCTGTAGCGTGGGTGCATGAATCGGTTGGCCAGATCGCCCGACGTCGTGAGCAGCAACAACCCTTCGGTGTTGAAGTCGAGCCGGCCGACCGCCAGCCATTTCGCCGTTTTCATCGGCGGGAGTTTGTCGAAGACCGATGCGCGCCCTTCAGGGTCCGCGTGACTGACGATCTCCCCGGCTGGCTTGTGATAAACGAGCACGCGCGGCGGCTTTGTCTGCACGCGGCGTTTGACCGGTTTGCCATTGATCCGCACCTGATCGGTCGGCATGATGCGCTGACCGATGTGGGCCGGCTCGCCGTTCACCGATACCCGTCCCGCAACGATCAGCTCCTCCATCTCGCGGCGCGAACCCATGCCCGCCTCGGCCAGCACCTTGTGCAGCTTCGGCGCGTCATCGTCGGGCGACAACACGCGCTTTTGCGGCGCCTCACGGCCACGGCGCAACATCGGCGCGCGCACGCCGGCCGTCGAGCTGTTGTCTGCGTCGAACGCCGGCGACGTCACATACGAGAAAAGGTCGTCGTGCGTCCCAGCCGCCGCGCCGAGCGCGTCGCCACGCGGCTCCTCGCCGCGCTTGCCCTCGCCGCCTGCCGGGCGTCCCGGGCCACGCTCGCGACGCCCGCCAGCGGGTTTGCGCGGCGGTTTCGCGCCGCCGCCTCTTTTCTGATCGCGCGATGGCGGCGCAGCATCGAGCGCCTCGCCCTCGCCCGGCGCCGCAGCGACATCGGCCGGTGCATCCAGTTCCGATTGCGCCGCTGGGTCGCCTTTGGTTTTGGCCGCCGCACGACGCCGCGCGATGAGACTGCGCGGCCCGCGGCGCAAGCCACGCCTCGGACGCTCCTCGCCGCCGGCATCCGCCTGCGGCTCCCGCTCGTTGGCGGCGTCGTCCGACGCCTCGTGCGCGCCGAGCGTTTGTTCGCGGCCCGCGGCGTCAATAGCATGCCCGGACGCGGACAAATCGGTGTCGTGGGTATCTGTCAAAACAACCTCGAATGTCAGATGGCTCGCACTCGTTGCGAGTACGGCAAAAATTCGGTTAATTCAGGCACGGCGCGAGGCCGCTTCGTGGTTGGTGAATGTATCGTCGTCGACGTCATTCGCCGAATCGTCTTCGTCATGGTCCGGATGTGCCTCGGGCGACTCGATCGCATGCAGCGCTGGTGCGGACACCGGGCTCGCCGGTGCTTCGCTGGCACCCTCCGCCGCTTGCCGCGGCGCATCGCTCACCTGTTCTTCGCATAAATCGTGCTCGGCAGCTTCGCCAGAGTGCGCCTGATGCGTCGGATCGCCGGCCACCACCGTGCCCGCCCCCGCCGCGTCCGCCATCGTCAGCGCCGCAGCCTGCGTCTCGTCGGCATCGCCTGCCTCGTTGGACGCCGTGTCTTCAGTCGCCGACTCCGGGAACTCGATCGCGTGCTGAGCGAACGGCGTGCCGTCGAGTTGGGTGGCCGGATCTTCGAGCGGCGGCAATTCGTCGAGCGCCTTCAGACCGAGATCGTCCAGGAACTGCTTGGTCGTCGCATAAAGCGCGGGCCGACCCGGAACGTCGCGATGACCGATGACCTCGATCCAGTTGCGGTCCTCGAGCTGTTTGACGACTTGCGTGTTCACCGTGACGCCGCGAATCTCCTCGATGTCGCCGCGCGTGACGGGCTGTCGATACGCGATGATCGCGAGCGTCTCCAGCACCGCCCGCGAATACTTCGGCGGCTTTTCGGGATGCAGACGGTCGAGAAAACTCCGCATGGCCGGCTTGCTCTGGAAGCGCCACCCCGTCGCCAGCGCGACGAGTTCGACGCCGCGACCGGACCATTCGCTTCTCAAATCCTCGAGCAATGCGCGGACTGTGTCCGCCGACAGGCCGTCGGCGAAAAGCTTGCGCAGCTCGCCGAGCTTCAGCGGTTCTTGCGCGCAAATCAAAGCAGTCTCGAGGACGATCTTCGCCTCTTGGGTATTCATGCAGCTAGGCCAGACCCTGTATGGTCAAACGAACCGGATCAAACAGACGATGTTGGAACAGAAGACGCGCTCGCCCGATTTTGATCGGTCATATTGATGGGAGCACGGACCGGGGGGCGGCGAATCGGACAGCTATCGAGCCAAGCCCAGCCGGACAAAGCGGCGGCCTTCCGAAGACGGCGCCGCGCGATTGAACGTCATCTTACGCAAAAAGGTTCCGTGCGTAAACGGGCAACCTCGTGGGCGGCCGCGGCAATCGAGCGGACTGCTCACGATTGCGCTGCGCCCCGTCGCCCGCGGCCGGACCCGCGTCGCCGTGTCCGGCCTGTGGGCCGCCGTATTCCGCAACATATTTCATTCCAGCCGCCAGCCCCGGCGCTTTGCCGCCCGGCATAGCCGCCTGTCGGTCGCCACGAACATGTTGCGAGGGCAAAAACTTGCCGCCCCGGAGCTTGCGGGCGGCTCGCCACGGCGAAGCAACCTTTTTCTCGCATCGCAATATCCGGGCGTCGGCGCACCCCTTGCGCGCCGGACTGCACTGGATTGGTGATTGTCCCGATTTTCCCGGCCCGGCTTTTGGCGTCTTATACGCCCCTAGCTGACCTCCCGGCAGGCCCGCTGCCACGGGCCTTCACGGTGCCCGTCAACCCGGATGGCACGCTTGTTGCGTTGCTGGGGCCGCCGAAGCCGGTGCGTTGCGCTCCAAGCTTGATCCAGTGAGTGCGACCACAGCCGGCGTACTCGGCACTCGTTGTATCGGGTGTTTCGAGCGTGCGCGGCACGGGGCCGCGCACCGGGTCAGTTTTGTTGAGGTGAGGACATGATGCTGTTCGACGATTTGAGAGATAACGAATGGGCGCTGGTGGAAGCGTTGTTCTGCGCGGAACCCGCGCGCAGCGAACGGCGCGGACGCCCCCGTGTGGAAGCGCGGGCGGTCGTCAATGCCGTGCTCTGGGTGCTGTCGACGGGCGAAGGCTGGTCGAAGCTTCCGGGCCGCTATCCTTCGCCGCCCACCTGCCGGCGCCGCTTCGACGAATGGCAAGCGGACGGTACCCTCGCTGAAATCGTCAAACGTCTGTCAGGCTGCGGCCGGCAAATTTCATTGCGCGGACGTATCGGCGCATCCACCGTCAAGCCGCCCGCGCCCCCCAGCCGCGACCGCTTGCGTGGCGCATTCTGGACCAATCCGGAGTCCTGGCGGGCTCCCGTCAAAATGGCCTGAATGGCCGAATGGCCTGGGCATGGCCCTGGGCCTGCGCGACCCATCCGCAAGCGGGCAAGCCTGCCGGCAAAGGCAGGCGAAACATCCATTTACTAATATTTACAGCGCGCTTTCGAGGCCCCGCGTACCGTGAGGGTATGCAGACAAGCCTTCTGCGCGGACTGCCCGCGAATCCCCTGGTGAAGCGTATTCCGTTGCTGGTCGTCGGCATGGTCGTCCCGCTTGTCATTGCGGCGATCGTACCGCGAGCGGTAGGCGGCGGCGTTGCCAGCACTCCCCCCCGCTCTCACCCGCATCCACCACCGAGCGCGTCGATGCCGGTCCCTACGCCAGCCGATGTGCCACGCGGGGATTTGCGCAGCGATATCGTGCGCAATGCCCAATCCCGTCCGGATCTGGCAAGCCCGCCCGCGGCGCCGCGCCCTCGCAACGTACGCGATCAACGCTGAGCCGCGTCATCCTCGCGCCACGGCAACCGAGTTCGGGAACCGCGCACGTTTCGCGTGGTCCGAGTGAATGCCATGAGCACATCGTGGCAGCAGAAATACACCGGTAGCCCGTATCCTCGTGATACGGGCTTTTTTTGTCGGTGTCAGCGCGCGAAGTCGACGGCCGCGGCCATCTTGAATACGTAATCGTCGGCGCGACGCGCATCCCAATCGAGCGCGAACTCC
>CBJLAJ010000004.1:0-114070 GCA_966421005.1 uncultured Paraburkholderia sp. | reverse complement strand
ACCTGAACCGTCTGCCCTTGAATGAGCCCGGTTTGCGCGACGTTGCCACCGGCGCTCAGTACCGCAGCCTGCTGGAATGCAAGCGTGCCGCCACCGGTGATGTCGCGGCCGGCGGTGACCGTGCCACTGCCTTGACCGTTCACGGTGCCCGTCACGTTGACGTCGCGCCCGCCTTGCAGCGCGGTATCGCCGGTGACCGTGGACGTGCCACCGATGTTCAGATCGCGTCCGGCCGTGAGCGTAGCCGTCGATCCGCCGACAAGCGTTCCGCTCACATTCAGGTCGTTCGTCGCCGACATGGCTATCGTCGAACCTGCCTGAACGTTTGCAAACGCACCGGAGCCGCCCGCGTTCGTCTGAATGGTCGCGCCACGCAACGAACCCGTCAGCGTCGTATCGCCTGTGGAAGTCAGATTTGCCGCGAGACCGAACGCCAGCGCCGCACTCCCGCTTATCGCACCGCCCGCGTTGATCGTGCCGTTGCCTTGGCCGACGAGCGTACCGTTCATCACGACGTCCCGGCCTGCCATCAGCGCGATGTCGCTCAGCGCCGAAGTGGCACCCGTACCCAGGTCGATCGATTGCGCGGCGTTGACGACGAGATTGCCGCCCGATTGAATCTGTCCGGTGCTCCTCAACGAACCCGCGGTGTTCGTGAGCGTCATGTCGCCGTTCGACGCGACCGTTCCCGCGATCGTCGTATCGATGAGCGCGGTGACGCCCAACGCGCCGGCCGTCTTCAGCGTTCCAGCTACGGTGACGGCACCCGCCGAGTTCAGCGTGCCGTTCGAAAGCGATGCAACATTGCCGTTGATGGCGATGCCGCTTGCGCTATTCGTTGTCGTAGCCGCGAGCGTGCCATTTGCCTGCACGTTGTTCAACGTCACCGCATTGGCCGCGCTCAACGCAATGTTGTTGCCTTGCAATGAACCGACCACCGACAGATTGTTCCCGGCCGTGGCCGTCACGTCCTGGGTAATGCCGCTCGTACCGCCGAGTGTCAGATCGTGACCGGCGGTTAGCGTTGCGTTGCCTTGGCCGGCAAAGGTCCCGTTGACGGTGACATCGTTGCCCGCGTTCAGCGACGTATCGCCAACGGCATTCGTCGTTCCTGTCAGCGCGACATTGCGCGCCGCTTGAGCGCTCTGCGCGCCACCGCTCGTGAGCGTGCCGTTCAAACTGACGTCGCCAGTTGTGGCCGTCATCGACAGATTGCCGACCGACTGCACCGTACCGGATGTCGCCACCGTCACATTGCGCTGCCCGGTCAACGCCACCTGCGCACCACCAGCGAGCGTGCCATTGACGACCACATCGTTCGCGGCCTGGACCGTGGCGTTTCCAACCGACGCCGCATTGCCGTTGAACGTGACATCGCCATTGCCCGCCAGTCCGCGCGCGCTGACGCCAAACGCGCCACCCGCCTGCACATCGGCAAACGTCGCGCTGTTGGCCGCATTGACCTGCAAGTCATTCGACAGCAGCTTGCCCCCAACGTTGAGGTCATGCCCGCTGCTCAACGTTCCGCTTTGTCCGAATGCGATCGAGCCACTGCCTGTCAGATCGCCTTGCGTTGTCACCGTACCGTTTTGCTGCACGATGACGACACCCGGCACATCGAGTGTGCCGCTCGAAAGCGTCGCATCGGTGCCCACCAGCAGCGAGCCCGGCACACTGAACGCCCCGGCCACCGCAGCATTGAATGCTTTGCCGCTGGCAAGCGACCCGGTCAGCGTTACACCGCGCCCAGCCGACAGCGTCACATTGTTCTGCGCTGTGCTTTGCCCCGCGAGCGTGACGTTGTTACCCGCCGTAATCGATAAATCCGCCCCCGATTGCACCGTGCCATTGGCAACGACATCCCCCGCGGCATTGACGGTATAACCGCTGCCGGCCACGCCCGTGCCCGACACCGTCGCATTGCCTGCACTCGTCATCGACACATCCTGCTGCGCCGTATGACTGGCCACCGTCAAATCGCCGTTGGACGACAACGTCAGATTTCCCGCCGTCGCCGACAATCCGGCATCGGCGCGCACCCCCATCCCCGCCGCGGTGCCAACCATCGAGATTTGGCCAGCCGTCATCGCGCCGAAAGCCGTCGCGTCGATGGCATAACCTTGATTCGCACTCGCGCTCGCAACCGAACTCGCCGTATTCGCACTGCCATTCGCGCTGGTCGAATACGACGTACCGGTCGCGTCGACGGTATTGGGCGTCACAGTCTGATCGCCCGCAATCACATTGATGCGGGTGCCCGCATACAGGGGCGCATTGATGCCTACCGTCTCGCCGATCAGATCGATCGTGCCGACCGTGCCTTCGATGCCCGAACCCGGGCCATTCACGCCCGCGTTGCCTTCGATCTGGATATGCCCGCCCTTCACGTCATAGGCGATAGCTTTCCCGTTCGTGAAGTCCGTCGCCGTGCCGCCCGGGCCGGTGAGGAATTGCGGTGTGCCCGTTGTCAGCGTCACACCGATCGTATTGGTGAACCCAGCCCCTCGCACCGCGATACCGTTCGGATTCGCGACGATCACCGTTGCCGCCGCACCGAACACTTCCAATGGGCCTGCCAACACGCTCGCGTAACCGGCTCCTGTCGACGTCACCTGATTCAAAATGACGCTGGCCGTGCGCCCGTTCAAATTGGGATTCGCCGCAACGGTGCCACCCGTGAGCGACGTACCGCTTTGGAGGCTGTTGTTCAGAATCAGCCCGGCCGCGTCGATGTTGAACGTTTGATACTGATTGAGCGAAATGCCCGCCGCATTCGGTGCGGTGATGTTGACCACGGGTACACCGCCACCCGCACCCGTGGATTGCACGACCTGCGGTTGAAACGTGATCGGCGCGGTGGGATCGACGATCGGTGCGGCTTCGGCGGCCTGCATCGCAAAACGCACGCGCAGCGAGGCAATGTCCTGAATCGCACGCCACGCATCGTCACCGATCCGGCGGCTCCCCGCCGCCACTACGCCCGCTGCCTCGCGGCTCGCCTCGACCGTCACCGTAATCGGTCCGACGAACAGGGTCGCGGCAACGAATGCACTCAGCGCACGCTGCCACCCGCGATGGCGGCGCGTGTCCGTTTCCGGCGCACCCGTTTCAGCATTGAGTTGCAATGCGTCAACCGCAGCGCGCGATTGCTCCAGACGCTTGAAGACATCGCCCCGTCTTGCCCCGTTCATCATTTATATTCGCCAACGATTTGTTTTGTTGTTAGTCGGTCGGGTCGGTCCTCTCCGCGGTCCGCCTTACTGATCGATATGCGCGTTCTTGACGAGATCGGTCACCACCTGCGCCGTCGCCTTCGCCAACGCAACCTGCTCGAGTTCCTTGCGCAAACCATCCTTCGATTGATCGAGCGTCGGAATCTGCGTCTTGCGCATGTCGTCCGCGCGCAGGATCCAGTAGGCGTCGCCCACTTGAACGGGTTCGCGCGATACCGCGCCCTTCGGCAGCTTCACCAGTGCCTCGGCAAGCGGTTGCGGCCAGTTCTGTGTGTTGCCTGCGGTAATCGGCGTCTTGAACGACACCCAGTTCAACGCGCCGCCTTGCGCCGCATTCGGTCCCTGGCTGTATTGCTTGGCAAGCTGCGCGAAATCGCCGCCTTTTTTCAGTTGTTCGAGAATCGTCTTCGCGGTCGCCTCATCTTTCACGGCGATGGCGCTTGGCTTGTACTCGTTCTCGCCAAGCGTTGCGACGATGGCGTCATACTTCGCCTTGATCTCGTCATCCGTCACGGTCGCCGGCTTCACGACGTCCTTCAGATACGCCTGCATCATGGCCGTCGCCTTCGTCTGCTCGACAATGGCCTGCACATCGGGACGAGCGTCGTAATGTTGCTTTTGCGCGGCCTGGCGGAACAGCTCGCGCGCAATCAGCTGATTCTTGAGCGCCGCACGCAGCGCGGGCGTATCCGGTTGACGGCTCGCACGCACGACGGCATCGAGATCGGACGCGGGAATCGTCACGCCGTTCACGCGTGCGACCGCACCGGCAGGCAAAGGCGCGCTGGCCGCAACGGGCGCCTGCGCAGGCACCGACGCCGGCTTCTTCGCCGCAATGGCAGCACCCGCTACGCCAAATGCCGATACCATCAGCATCACGCGTACGCTCTTTTTCATAGTTGCCCTCGAATTCCCGTTCATCGTCTTGTCCTTTCCCTTTCGGGATCAATCGTTGTTTCGTCACCAGCAGCCATTGCGGATTACGTAGCCAAATTCAGTGTGAAAAGCAGCACGCTCGCCTTGCGTCCCATCGATGCCGGCTGCGTCAGCGCCTGTCCGGCAAGCAACTCGCCGGACACCTGTTTCGATCGCACGATCCATTGCGCGCGCACACCGACACCCGCTCCCACAAGCGTCGGCCAACCGCCAAGCGCTACGAGATGCGCCTTGCCGCCATCGACAAACACATACGGCTCCCAATGACCGTCGCGCCACGCGGGCGCATTGGTCCAGACGCATTCATTGCGCAAATAGAACCCGCTGTCGCCACTCACGCTGGCTTGCGTGAAACCGCGCACGGTGTCGCTGCCGCCGAGAAAGATCTGCTCGTTGCCAAAGAGGGCATCGTGGCTGTATTGGCCGGTGAACGTGCCGCGATAAGTCCATGCGCTGGGGCCGACATGCCCCAACGGCATCTGCAGCGTGGCACTCCAATCGAAGCGCGTGAATTGGGCATGTGCATCCGTTTCGCCGATGTCATGAGCGTCATGTGCGGCGGCAAGCCAAGGCAGCCCCTGTGCAACGGCGGTTTCCGCGGTGAATGCGGCGGGCTCGCCATGCGACGAAAAATGCCAGAGCCCCGACACGCCTACCCGCAAGACAGTAAGGCGCTGCGGCGCGAAGTCTATGTCGTTGATATCGCGCTCGGCACGCAGCTTCGTCAGCGTGGCGTCCACCGCAAAGCGAGACGACGAGGAACGCGCGAACACGTAGTTCCAGCCCAGGGTCTGACTGAAGGTGCGACCCAGCAATAGCGCGGAGTCTCCAATCGCCTGCTGATACTCCGAAACCGAAGTCGTATAGCTGAACGTGTGAAAGCCGTACGGCACCGCGGCCGATAAAACGAGCGCATTGCTGTCGGTGGTGCCGATATACGAGAGCCCGAACGACTCCTGAAAACCCAGCACGTTGTCGGCTTCCGCGCCCGCGCGATATCGCAGCGTTCCCGTTGCGGCGGAACCGTAATTGTCGATGCCGAAGTTGTAGGCGAAACGCTTGCCGTAGGCATTCTCGATCGCGATGATCGATTCGCCGCTGGCCTGTCCCGGCAGAATCTGGATCTGCGCCTGATTGCGCCGCAGGCGGTTGATCTGATCAACGCCTTGTTCGAGATCGGGCAGCCGCAAGACGTCGCCCACGCCTTCGGGAAAGGCCCATGCCGTGCCGGCATCGGTGAGGAGTCCGCCACCTTTCGTGTTCGGCAGTCCGCTCTTGGGCAACGGCGGAGCGGGGCGCAACGCGGCACCGTTGAGCACGATGCCTTGTATGCGCCCCGGCACGACAGTTACCGACAGCGTTCCCGATGCGAGGTTTTGCGGCGTACTCAGATAGACGCGCGTCGTGATGTAGCCCTCGGCGATGTAGGCCTCGGTCAAGCGCCGCAGCAGCAGATCGATTCGATTGCGACCAAGATGCTTTCCGACGAACGGATGCGTCGCCGCATCGAGTCGACTCGACGACAACACCGTATCGCCGGCGAAAACGATGTGCTCGATGAGAAACGTCGGCCCGGTCTCTTGCAGCGATTCGACATCGGCGCCGGCCGGCAGATTTGGAACCGCGGGCAGCGCGCCCGGTGCCGCTTGAATCTGCGCCGGCGCCGCATCGAGCTCGCGCTGCCGCTGACGCGCACGCTGCTCGTCGAGCAAGCGCTGCCCGGGATCCTGCACGCTCGGCAGCGGGGGCGGCAAGGCGGGCGGCGGCCCGGGTGGCGGCAGCGTCTGTGCGGCCGCGTGCCATGCTACGCAGGCAAACGCCCACGCGGCCATCGCACGAGCGAACGTCCCCCTCACAGACCAAGCCATGACACCAGCCCGACGTGATTGCCAATCCCCATGGCTTGTCGATACGGGGGCGCGATAGTCACGATGCCATTCGTGGCGCTCACACCCTTTGCCCCCGAGAACGCGCCGCCCTGCACGACACCCTGGCCGACAAGACGCACCTCGCCCGAAGCCGCGGAGAAAAAGCCGCCGTCGTCGGCTGCATAGATCGCCGCCCAATTGTTGCCGAACCAGGCCTTCAGTCCCGTGTTGCGGTTATACGCGGTGTAGCCCCTCACCCCTTGTGCCGTGACAATGGGCGCCGTGACGGTCAGGTTGCCGTTTTGCGAGTAGACGTTGCCGCCGATATTGATGGCCTGCGTGCCGGCCGCGATGGCGATGTCGTTGCTTGCCTCGATAGCCCCGCCGAACGATTGAATCGAGCTGGATGCACTCTGATGGCAAACGATGAAGCAGGAGCGGCGAAACGATGCCGATCCGGTGAACATCGCCTGGTTGACGAGTTGATTCTGTGCCGTGATCGCGATGTTTCCGCCATCGGCGAGCAGCTTGCCGTCCGGGGTCTTATCTCCATTAGCGATTATGCTGCCGCCGGCATTGGCGATATTGCGGCCTGTCAACGTCACACTGCCCGCATCGGAGACGATGTACGACAGTTGCGCGGGTGCGGGCAAGGAACCATAGTCCACCGAAAACCCGTCGTCGTTCGCCGCGAAAACGAGCCAGCGATGGCCGTGATTCGAATAACTCGTGAGCGTGCCGGCGTTTGCGCCTTGCGTGTGATCGATGATGTTGTCGATGTCCCCTTGCGCCGCAATTGCCACGTTGTAATTCGATTCGATGCGCGCGTTGCGATTCGTGACGTTGCCGCCCGCCGTGATCGACACGTCGTCGTTGCTGCCGAAAACGACGCCGAGCGTCGAGGCCTGCGAGATATCCGACGCATTCGTTACATCGCCCGTGGCCGAAAGCGTGACAGCACCCTTCGATTCGCTGTTGCTCGCAATACGCGTCGCGCCTTGAATCAGGCTACTTGTATTCGAAATGTCTCCGTTGCTTTTGATGAGCACACCGCCCGCGGCCGAGGCGATCGTCGATTCGGTCGCCCCTGCGTTGGATACAGAGATGCCGTTGGCCGACAGCACGATGTCGCCGCCGGACTGGACGTGGGCGGCTGTCAGCGACAGCGCGCCGCCCGCTTGCGCGGTGATGCCGCCGGCCGCGGTGATACTGCTGCCTTGAAGCAGCTGTACGTCTCCGGCGGCACTGAGCGTGAAATCGCCGGCGTTTGCGGCAAGCGTTCCCGCGCTGCGAACGCCCGCGCCCAAGTCGTTCGCAATGAGGCGGATGCTGCCTGCGGTGATACTGCCTGCGGGCTCCACATCGATGGCGATGGCATTCGGATTGGATATCTGACTGTTCGCGAGCGAGAGCCAGTCGTTGCCGTTGTCGTTGGGCGAAATCCCCGTGTTGAGCGTGACGTTCGTCGTACCCGCCACCGCCCGCACATATGCGGTTCCGGAACTGAAACCGTTCTGCACCGGGCCGTTGATTTGAATCTGCTTGGCGATGAGCTCGAGTCCGATCAACGTGCCGGCCAATCCACCGGGCCCGACCGTGATAACGCCATTCTGCGTGTTCAATACGACGTTGCGCTGAAACTGTCCGGAGGCAAGTTGAACGTCGGAGAAACTGACTTGCCCCGTGGTCAGTGCGACGTGACCGGTGTTGATGAACGATCCGCCATCGACAGTGATGCCGTTCGGATTCGCGAGAATGACATTCGCTCGCGGGCCGGCAACAGCGATGTCGCCCTGGATCAGGCTCGGGTTCGTACCGGTGACTTGATTGACGATCGTGCGAGCGTTGATACCTGAGTTGTCGAGCGTAACGCCGGCCTTGCCGACGTTGAAGCTCGTATAGGTATTGTTCGACACGCCGTAGACGGCCGGCGCAATGGCGACCGTCTGACGGCCGTTCGCGCTGGTCGACACGGCTGTGGCGGTACCGCCGTCAGCGACGACGCCCGAGATGCCCGCGGCGTGCGCCCAATGTGGCGCGATGAACGATAAAAATACCGCAGTGCCCAAATACCGACCGAGCCACGACGACAACCCCCGTTGCGTATCGACCGTCTCACCCGTGAGCCCCGCACGGTGGTTACGGAATTGCATTGGTCTTCTCTCTACGCGTCTTCGGGGCCGTTTAATAACGCCTCTCGTTCACGCGTTTGTTTTTTCAAGCTTCTGTTTTGCACTACATGTTTGGCGCGCTCGAAATTGCCTAAGCGTCAAACCGTCCGAAATGCTAGCAGAGAAATCCGTTACCAATGGTTACAAGTATCCTTTCATTTTGAAATCTGTATGGCTCCGGTAAGTCGGCCCCGCCCTTCTGTTATGTTTTTGTAATTTTTGTACGTATAGCGTCCGACCAGCCAGGTGACGCCGGATATAAAAAACGCCGGCGAAGAGGCGGACACCTTGAGAAGTTGCATTAAATGCGCCCTTTCGTATTTCATACGAAATATTACGTTTAGCCTTCTGTCGATCGGCGCGCGAGGCGCCTCGATGTTGCAAAAATCACACTATTCTTCGATGTTTGCGGCGCTGCCAGGGGCGGCTTTGCGCAGGATATTCGCCATGATCCGCCCCTCGAAAAGCCCCCCTCGGAGCACATCCGTCAGCTGTCGGCGCGGCTAAATTTTGATAAACTCAAAGAAATCTCGTTTTTCTTTGAGTTTATTGTGAAAACTGCGCAACACGCCGACCTATTACCCTTCGAGGCTGAGGAGGCCGTCGCCTCGGTCGGCACCATGATTGCGCTGGCGCGCCGTGCGCGGGGTTGGACGCAAGCCGACCTCGCAGCGAAAATGGGGACGAGTGTCAACACGATCGTCAATATCGAGAAAGGCCGACCCTCGGTCGCTTTCGGCCAGATTGTGAATGCGCTTTGGGTACTCGATAGTCTCGGCCCGTTGCGCGACGCATTGAGGCCGGAAAACGATCCGGTCATTCGCCAGGCGGTATTGGACCGTGTGTCCCGTCCGGGAAGCAGGCGTGGCTGAGAAGACCCGGCCCGTTTGGTTGTGGCTCCCAGGTACCGTTGCCCCTATCGAATGCGGAACATTTGCATGGTCGGCTGGACTCGGCAAGTTCTCGTACAGCGAGGAATACCGAGCACGCGACGATGCCATCGCCATCGATCCCATCAACCTTCCATTCACGAGATCGACCAAGCCCGCTACGACAACGCGCATGAGCGGGGTGTTCGGTGTGATGCGGGACGCTGCCCCCGAGGGGTTCGGCCTCGATCTGCTGATTGCGAAGCATGGTCGCCATCTCGATGAAGTGGAACGAATGGACTTATCGGCAGGTGACGGCGTCGGGGGGATCGAGGTATGCCCTGCGCAGGACATCGAGCGAAAGCGATCGTTTCTTCCGCCGCGTGAGGAAGACCTTCGAGCGCTGCTCCTGGATACCGGCCGCGACGAATCGATTACCGGCGTAATGCGGCAACTATCCGGTGACGACGGTACCAGCCTTGGCGGAGAAAAGCCGAAACTGACCGTATCGTGCATGACCGGCGACACTCCCGAGTGGTGGATCGCGAAACTTCAGCCACGCAATTCGCCGCGCCTATTGCCCGCCCGCGAATACGTCGCGATGAAGCTTGCAGCCCGCTGTGGCCTTGACGTCGCCGAGGTGCACTTTGAGCGTATCGGCCAGCACACTGTCGTATGGGTCAAACGGTTCGACCGAAAAGTCGTTCAGCATGGAGTGGAGCGGTCCCTCTTCGCCAGCGCTGCGACGGTGCTCCGCCTCGACAACGAAACGCGGGAGGATCCCGACCGCTCATATCCGAAGTTCGCATATGAACTGCGGCGGTGGTGTGCCGATCGGCACCAAGGGTTCGCCGATCAGCAGCGCGAATTGTGGCGAAGAATGGCCTTTAACGCGCTCGTCGGCAACTACGACGATCATCCGCGCAATCACGGGCTCCTCCATAGCGGTGGAGGATGGTCGCTCTCGCCGGCCTATGACATCGTTGCGATGCCAGGCACATCCTTGGTCCAAGCAATGGCGGTCAACCGTTCCGGCACCCGCTTGGCATCGCCGGAAACGCTTGTTGCGGACGCGCCGTCGTTTTCGTACGAACACGCTGACGCTTGGGACAAGCTCCGGGAAATGGCTGCGACAGTGAGTGCATCGTGGCGTGCGCTCTATGAGGAGCACTGCGGAGTTGGCAAGGAGGAACAAGAGCAGCAACGCCCGGCGTTTCGGCTCGCAGAGGCCATCGATAGCGGCAACGCTACGTTGGATCTGGCGGTTTTCGGCGGCCGTCGAAATCGGAGGGCTGGCCGCGCTCGGGGTGCCGCAGGACATTGATGGCGACGGCAGTCAGCCCGTCCCCCGCGGGCTGAACGTCCGCAGAAACACCACAGGCACGCTCCGATCGATAAGCCGATTCCAGACATGCGTGGCCGACCACCCGCGCGGATCGCGCGTTGCACTGCCCCAGCTACCGAGTTGTTCCAGATCATTCGCCATCGCATGTGCCACACCGAGCGAACCGGTCACCCCGCTCTTGATCCATGCAGTCGACCCAAGACCAATCGAAACGATGATGCCGGAAGCGTGTAGCACGCAAACGGGCAAGGCTCGCGGACCACGCTCAACGCACCGCCGCGCGATTCAGCTCGAGAAAATCCATCAACTCGGCGACGATCGCCTCCGGTGCGTCTTCCTGCATGAGATGGCCCGAATCCGGAACGCGCGTGAAGCGCGCACCCTTCATGAGCGCCGCCAGCTCGACTCCCCTCTCGATCGGAATCCACTGATCGTCTTCTCCCCACAGAATCGAAACGGGACAGCCGATTTCGTGATATCGAGGCTGGACTTCATCCGTGTATCGCTCATCCATCTGTGCAATTTGCTGGTAGAACGCGGCTTGGCCAACGCTTCCCAACCACGGCGACGCGTAGATATTCAGCACATCGGCCGATAGTTCGCGCTTCACCGCGCCTTTCAGGTACGCGCTGACCATCGCCTCGTGAATATAGGCCGGCACACTGAAAAATGCGCGATCGTTCTCACGCACGTGCCGCACGAACGGCGACCCCCATGGTCTGACGGCAACAGGGTCGATCAACGTCAACGATCGGTATTCGCATCGATTGATCAATGCTGCTCTGAGTGCCGTCGCACCGCCGAAATCGTGAGCCACGATGTCCGGGTTCGACAAACGCCAATGCTCGATAAGCGCGGCAAAAAGCTGATTCTGGATGCCAAGCGAGACATCATCGCCAGCTCGTTGTTCGGAGAGACCGTAACCCACGAGATCGAAGTAATAGACACGCCGAAAGCGCGACATGATCGGCGCGATCCGACGCCAAACCTGCGAAGAAAACGGTGTTCCATGAACGAACACCAGTGGATCGCCCTCTCCCATCACACCGTAGCGAACCGATCGACCATCAAAGACGAATGTATGAGGCAGCGGTAGTGACACTTTTACCTCCGCGATAGAGTTGAGGCAGCCGATGCCGGCACCGGCAGCACCGTTGACATTGAAGATATACTAACCACCATTAACAATCAAGGAGGTTAGATTGGCAACCTCATCCCAATCGATCGATGACACGGGTACGGATGTTGGCGGACACGTCGTCTTGGATTTTGTGAACACCTGCGGCGGTGCGGACAAGCAGCGGAATGCCGAACGGTTGATCGATTGGGAAACGGCGATCGACTGGGCGACGAAACACAGCCTGATCGATTCCGCAGAATGGCGTCTGATGGAGAAAGCGCGTCGGAAAGAAGGTCGGGATACATCCGATCTGCTCGATGAACTGAGGGATTTCAGGGAGAACGTGCATACGGTGTTTTCGGCACTAGCCGGTGGACTGCCCGTGCCGGAAGCCGCGCGTGCGCGCTTGCAGGAATATGTCATCGACGCGGTTCAGCACGCGCAACTTCGTCTGAACGGACAGGAACCGGCTAGCTGGGTCGTCATTCCGGAACACGCTGGTAGCGCATTGATAAAGGACCGGCTCGCATTGGCAGCGAACGCACTGCTCGGGCAACCGGTCATGTCGAATGTTCGGGAATGTGCCGCATGCTCGTGGCTCTTTCTCGATCTCTCGAAGAGCCGGTCCCGCAGGTGGTGCTCGATGGCGACGTGTGGGAATCGAGCGAAAGCGCAGCGTCACTATCGTGCGGCGAAGGGCGCGGGTTGAGCCCCGTTTGCAAGTGGCTTTGCCAGCGGCACCGGTACTTTCACGTATTTGTATGAAGGTGTCCGGCTCGGACATCCCGGCACTTCGAAGTAATCGACTGTGCATGACACGTCTTGGAACGCTCGTTGCGTCAGTGCTTGTATCCACCCAGGCATCGTTCATTGCGCGAAGGTCAGCTGTTTCCGTGAACGACCGCCCTACTGTCAAGGGGGGAGGCAATGCAGGAATCATCGACAACGCTACTCGATTTGCGCCCCACCCAAATCGCGGTTGGGATCGTGCAGGTCAAACACAAGATGGCGGAGACTCGTCGCGTTGGTGCCGGCGAGCGATACGCGTTCATGGAAGAGCGGGCAATCGAGGTCGTTCGTGGCCCTGGCGGCCTGCTTCATGTCGTCGACCACCATCACTGGGCTCGGGCGTGGATCGAACTGCGAATCGAGCGTGCGCCGGTGCATATCAAGGCCGATTTCCGCGACCTCGACGACATCGACTTCCTCGCCACGATGATCGAGCGAGGCTGGATACACCCCTTCAATGAACGAGGCGAAAAAGTGGATATCGCGTGCCTGCCGCGCAGCGTGGCGGATATGCCGGACGATCCCTATCAGAGCCTCGCCGCCTTTCTCCGCATGGCGGGCGTGTTTGAAAACCCTGGCGAATTCAACGCAAAATTTGCATGGGCCGATTATCTGCGACAGCACGTCACTGGAGACTCCGGGACGATCGAGGGATTTGCGCAAATGCTGGCGACAGCGTTCAGCGTCGCGCACACGCGGGAAGCCCGGTCACTTCCCGGATATCGGGCATCGCTTGATTGCTGACGACAGTTCAATCCGCGGTCGCACCGTACGCGTCAGGGTGCCCTTTCATGAGTACCCAAAGGACGCCGCAAGCCTCCCACTATTCTCAGTTTCGTCATGAGTGATCAGACGCCCCTGATCGCGGCTCGGACAAACGTGACGAACCGCGATGTAACTGGGTTCTTCGTAGCATCGGCCCAAGCGAGCGCTATGCGCCATTTCGCGCTCCTTCCGCGAAGCGGCAGAACAGCAGCGTCCCGAAGCAGATATTGCGCACTCGAGGGAACGAACGCAACGCCGACTCCCGCAGCAACAGATGCCAGGACAGACTGCACGTCATCAGCCTGTTGCGTCATGTTCGGTACAAAGCCCTGCTCACGACACCAATCATCGATTTGAGCAGCGAGCCCGGGGCCGCGCACACGCCGCAACGCGAGGAAACCCGTTTCATTCAATTTGCCAAAATCGGAAGGAAGACGCACGCGTGCCAGCGATGGCGGTACGGCCAGTGCCAATGTCTCGTCGACCACGCGAACGGACGAGAGCCCGGCGACCGAGGGCATCCGCATGAATCCCACGTCCAGCTTTCCCGCCAAAAGGCGGCGGGTTTGCTCGGCAGAAGAAAGGTCACTGAGTGTGACGGCGATACCGGGATATTGTTGACGGAACTCAGCAATGATCTTCGGCGCGATCGTCAGTACGGATAGACAAATTCCGATCCGCAGATGCCCACGCCTGCCACCGCTTGCCTCGCGTGCCCGCGCGAGAATTTCGTCTGCGTCATAAACGAGCGCTTGCGCATCGGGCAGGAACATTTCCCCGAACCGCGTCAGCTTCGCGCCATGCTGCCCCCGTTCGAACACCTTCGCGCCAAGGCTCGCCTCCAGCGCGCCGATCTGTTTGCTCAACGCTGGCTGGCTCAGGTTTAAAGCGCTTGCTGCGCGCCCGAAATGACCCAGCTCGACGACGGACAGAAAGGCTCTCAGCAGTTTTAGCTCCATTCCGTTTCGTTATCGTCCTTATCAAAACATTCATTTTACTAATCGACGATCGGGATGTTCAATACGGAGACGTCTTTTGCCACGCGATGACCTATGAACTCATCAAACCCCAAGCATCGGGCACATCGTTTTAATGTCCCCGTCGACGATCGCGCGGGCGATGTCGAATCCGCGCCGACACCTCTGGCTGACCGGAAGCGCCGTCCCCGTTTCGTTGACGTATTGTCGGCCGACGATGGCCGCGTACAGGGTGGCGCTATCGCCGTGAGCTTTGCGGTCGTTTATCGCCGTTCATGGTCGCGCTGAACAAGGCGGTCTTGCCGAGCTCACGATGATGATCGACCGAGGGCGGCCACACCCTTTCAATGAGCGTGGCGAAAAAGTAGGGATCGCGAGCATGCCACGCACAGTGGCCGAGATGCCGGACGATCCCTATCAAAGCCTCGCAGCTTTTCTACGGATCGCCCTCGTGTTTGAAAATCCGGCGAATTCAATGCAAAGTTTGCATGGGCGGACTACCACCGAAAACACGTCAGCGGAGACGCCGAGACAATCGAGGGATTCGCGGACATGTTGGCGACAGCATTCGGAATTGCGCGTACGCCGGAAGCCCGTCCGCTACCCACCGTGAGCATTCCGCATGGTTTCAGTAATTGTCAAAAAACTACTGAAACCCCGCATGCTGGTGCTGGACCTGCTTATTGCGCGACGGGTAAACCGGCAAGCTTGGCTACGCCGTTGGCTGCCTCGATACCCACGTCTTCCGCGACGACGTCGATCCCGTTCAGCGCCGAATGCGCCTCGTCCTCGACTTCGAAGCTGGCATCGCCAACATTGACGGTCGCCTTGATATGATCGCGCCCGGACATCACGCCGAGCATGAAGCGCGCGACATTCGACCGTACGGCGTAGTCGACAACGGTGATCTTGACCGGCACGCCGGTCGGCACGACTTTCACGCCCGCTTTTTTCGCCTGCTGATCGAATGCCTCGACCAGGCCGGCGCGCACCGCCGCGCTGATCGGGTGACCGTTTGCGTCGACGGTTGGCTCGGCCACGCCGGAACCCAAGGTTGTTTTCAATTGCTCGCTGCCGGCATGTGCGGCGTCGATGGTCGGTTGCGTCGCGGCACAACCGCCCAAAGCAAAAGCAGCCGCAGCCCCCGAGACTGCAAGAATTCTCGAAATCATCGTTTCCCTCTTTGATTGGTTTTCGCCCTCCTCGTCTTCGGTATTGAGCGAGGGCATTATCGATAACGGCAGATCCTGAGGGAAATTTAGGGAAGAACAGGACCGGACGGTCAGCTACGGCCACATGGAAAAGCAGGCCCAGGCTATCGCCGAGGTCGTTCAACGCGTTTCGGGAGTCGAGGTGCGGCTGATCGCCGTGGCCGATGGCGAAATGCCGGGGGACGCGCCAGCGCCCAGCGACGCCATTATTTTTGGCTCGCCGACGTACAACGGCACCATCGGCGCACGCCTGATGAAATTCATGGAGCACTCGACGCGCCCGGCGTGGATTCCGCAAGCCTGGAGCAACAAGATCGCCGCCGGCCGGCAGGTGCAGCAACTGAATAGCAGTGCTGTATCGCCCTCCGGGTCAGAGCGCCAAGACAAGTGTCTCGCTGGCCGGCTTACTGCAACAAGCCAAACGAAAGCCCTTTTGTCGCTCAAGACCTGATAAGCCGATGTCCGAGGTAGACACGACCTCGCCCGCCAGCAATTGAACGCTGCAGCGCCCGCAAATTCCCATCCGGCACTGGCTCGGGATATTCACTCGGTTGCTTTCCAACGTTTCCAACAAGGTGCTGCCATAAGCCGCCGTCAACGTGCGCTCGCTGTTTGCGAGCCGCAATTCGCAGCCCGCCGTTACCCTCCCTTCGTTCGGGCTCACCTTCTCGGCCGCGGCCGCATCGGTGTTCGATCGGTGCTGGTCGAGAATGGACGCATCGGGGAAGCTGGATCTGATCTTGCCCACCCAATCGGACATGAACTGCGCGCTGCCACAAAGCACGACTGCATCCGGTGCGGCGATGCTATTCGCCAGTTCGCGAGGATCCGGCCGCCCGGAGTTCAAGTATGAGATCCCCGCGCGCACGTGCTCCCGGGTAACGAACGTAGCGACAGATAGCCACGGATACTTGGCCTGTAGTGCGAGCAACTCAGTGAAATAAATCAGCGCGTCGAACTGTGGCGCACATACAATCAGACGAACATCCGGCACGTCCGTGCCTTGATCCGAGAGCGCTGCAAGACCTCGAATCAGCCCCAAAGGTAACGTTATTCCAACGCCCCCGCATACCATCAGAAGCTGGCGGTACCGCAATAGCGATTTGCTCGTCAGCGCACCCGAAACCTCATCGGCAATCAACATGGAGTTCCTCGCCAGCGACTGGTGAATCGATGCCGAGACACCATGGCCCGGCTGACGCTTCACGGCGATTTCGATGAGATCGTGCTCGGGCCTGCCCGCTATCGAATAGTTTCTTGCCTGAATCTTGTTCGAGGCATCCGGGTACTTCAGCAACAGGTGCTTTCCATAGTCGCACTCCTCGTAACGCTCTGGATTCAGCAACCGCAGCCAGTATGCGTTGACTGAATTCGACATCCGCACAACGTGCTCACATTTGAAATGAAGGGGTCCTTTCATCTGCTTCTCTCAGGCTTCTAACACTTTTTCTATTAATGCTTCCCTTCACGCCGGCGCGTGAAGGGAAGTTGACCGAAGCCCCAACTTATCCAGCAGTGTCATCACAGAGTCGCGATAGACCTTGACCTTTCCGACCCGTTCCGAATCGCGGATGATTTCGTCGCGGTGAGGAAAATCGAGCAATTCGAAGACCGATCTCCAAGCGCCCAGTTCATTGTCCGCAAACATCTCCACTGTTTTGGGAACGATGTCGGCAAAATACTGGCGCTCGCTCGCCGAAAGCGAGCCCACAACATGTTCGGCAGCGGCGCTGAATACGCCCGAATGCCCCCATTCGTCGATCGCATGTGACCTCGTGACTTCCCTGCACAGTGGTTGAATGGCCGCATCATCGGACAGCGTCCTGAGATAGTCGGTGATCAGCGTTTCGCTGGCGGCGGCTATTGCAAATCTCGTAAGCCGGCGCTTGGCCTCTGAATCGCACTGCGAGAGCACTCGAGCACGCCATGTCACGAGGTTGAAAGCGGTGTAGTCCAGCGGAACCAACTTGCGATGCTGATAGACGTAGTTGCAGGCACTGATCGACATCTTCGTATGCAACGCCTCGTCGAGCAACGCCTCGCTTATTGCCTGCTGCAATGCATATCTCGCCTCTGTTTCCCCGACAGGGCACTTGATCAGATCCTCGCATGCCGGCGTAACGATGTCGCATTCGATATAGACCGTCTTCAGGTTATAGATCGCCCACCCATAGGACAGCACGTCCGATTTCAGTTCGTGCGACGCGTCCTGCCATCTGGGGTGCGCCCGGAACGGCAAAAGGGTCTCCGCGAAGTCCGCCTTTTCCGGTGCAAAGGCTATTGACGTATGATCCACCAGCCCATGGTTGACCATAGCCCGTTCGCGCCAGATTCCGGACAGCTTCTTCAGTGTTTCCTTGACGTGACTCGATTCAACGATGTCTTCTGCAAGCATGTGGCCACTCTGCGAAAGGTAAAGAATCCGGCCGTGCGCCTTGGCGCCGGCCAGTGTTATTGGTTTAAGCGATGCGGGATGCTGTATAGGGAGACGAATCAGATCCTGGACGCGCTGACGCGAGCTGTCCGTGCCATTGCCGCAGTGCTGCCGCGGCGGTAGATGCCGATGGCGAGGCCCGTGATGATCACCATGATCGAAACCATCTCCGCCGGATGGACGCGCTCGCCGATCAGCAGGATCGAAGTGGCGATCCCAAAGACCGGAATCATGAGCGACAGCGGCGCGACCGTTGACACCGGATACAGCTTCATCAACGAGTTCCATCCCCAGTACGAAAAGTGAGTCGCGAGATAGACTTGGAACGCGAGCGAAAACAAGGCCAAGCTGTCGATGTTGTGCCAGGTCGTCACAAACGGTCGCCCGCCCTCGATCAGCCACGTTGCGGCCAACATGGGTATGGGAGGGAAAAGACTAGCCCAGACCATGAACGAGAAAATCTCCTTCACGCCGGATTTCTTGATGATGACGTTGCCGATGCTCCACGCAACGGCACTGAGCACGATAAGCGCAATGCCGAATATCTGATGCGCCCCTTGCTGGGCCACGAAGATGCCGGTCAAGCCGATCAGCACCACAGCTGCACCGATCCATTGCGCCGGGCGTAGCCGTTCGCGAAACAGCAGCGCTCCCCAGAACATCGTGAAAAACGCGCTCAATTGAATGATCAACGAGGCAATGCCGGGCGCTACGCCTACGGCGATACCGTAGTTAATCGCGCCCCACATGCCGATACCGAATATCAATCCATAGGCTGCGACGTAACCGAAGTGAACGGATGGCCGACGTATGAAAAAAACCAGCGGAATGGCCGCGAGCGCAAATCTGACCCCGGTCAGAACGAAAGGGTCCATCGAATCGAGGCCAAGCTTGGTGATTGGAAAGTTGATGCCCCATACGAAGGTGACCAGCAATGCCAGCGCAAGATGCTTTTTTTTCATGATGGCTCCACAGTGCAAAAAATGCTGTTGTCGGACACGATAGAGCGAGCCCTATCGCGCCGCGCTCGCGCCTTCCCGCGCACAGTGCCGGTGCGGGGAGGCGTTCGGATATCGCTAGCGAAGTGCAAAGCGCTTTTGCAGCAAGCAAAGACCGGTGATTTCCATCAGCACGTGATCCGCCGCGGCGCGCTGCGCCTCGGGGAGCCTGCTTGCAAAGCCGAGGAAGTCACGGACGCACGATGGTTCAAAAAACGGCAGCTCGCCGAGTAACGGGCTGGACAGCGTGTCCGCCACCAGCTGGAACATTTTCGACGCCGGGTTAAGCAGCGAAGGCGGGGCGCGGAAGTACTGCTTTTTCCGATCGTAGATCTCGCTCGGCAGGTAAGGCCGCATGGCCTCTCGCAACGCGTACTTCTCAACGCTGCCGCGAATCTTCATCCATACCGGCAAGTTCGCGGCGGCTTCGACCACGCGATGATCGAGCAACGGCGGCCTGCCTTCCAGGCTGCCTGCCATTTCCAGCCGGTCCCCAAGCGTTGTCAACACCAGGTTCGGCAGGCTCGACTTCGCCACGGCGTACAAGGATTTGTTGACCGGGTCCCACTGATCGAACGCCGGGCCGCCGAGTCTGTCGAAGAACTGTCGATATGGAGCGGCATGCGCGTGCCGCTCATGGAAAGCCCCGCGGAAAAGACCGGTCAGCGGCTGGAACAACGCCGACTGCGTCTCAATCCACGAGATGCTGTGCCCGAGATTGCGATTGACCCACCGAACGTCGTCCGCCGGCTCCTCGAGGTACCGGTCGCCCTGGGTGGCCATTCGCTCCGCGAGCCGTCGAATCTCTTCGGCGTCTTGATGGTCGTGATTGAAGCGGACCATATCGCGCCGGTAATGCGGGTACCCCGCGAAGACTTCGTCGGCACCTTCGCCGGTCAACACGGCGCGCATTCGCTTGCTCTGAATGAATTTGCAGAGCATGTATTTCGCGATGCTGTGCGCATTCGAAAACGGGATCTCGGTGTGCCAGAGCGCGTCTTCGAAGTGATCGGCAAGATCGTCTTGATTGACGGAAAGCACATGCAACTGCGCGTCGTTGTGCTTTGCCGCGATCTCCGCATAGCGCCGTTCGTCGTATCCCTCGGCGCCTTCGAACGACAAATGGAAAGCGTTCAGCGATTCACCCGAAAGCGCTGTTGCCAGCCCCAGCATCGCGGACGAATCGAGACCGCCGCTCAACGAGACGCCGATGGGAACATCGGCATGCAGCCGCAGACGCACCGCATCTTCGATCGCGCTCCGCACTCCTTCGATCATCGACGATTCCGTCCGCCCGTGATCGACTTCCGCTTGCGCCGGGAACTGCCAATCCCAGTAGGTCTTTTCCTGCAGGCCGGCACTGTCGGCAAGCAGCAATGTGCCCGGCTTTATGCTGCGAACACCCTTGAACAACGTGCGGTCGCGCAGGACGAAGCCGCGGTTTGCATACGCCTCGTGATCCCATTCGGCGGGCACGCCCGCCGCCACGAGCGCCTTGATCTCCGATCCGAAGTACAGTGCGCCATTGTGCTCGGCGTAATACAACGGCTTGACACCAATCCGGTCGCGCACGGCGAGAAGCGTTTCGCGCAGGCGATCGTATATGAGAATCGCGAATTCACCGCGCAACTGCTTGAGACCGCGAATTCCATCTCGGCGGTAAAGATGTAACGCGATTTCGCTGTCCGAGGATGTCTTGAACCGGCACCCTTGCGCCTCGAGTTCCGAGCGGATTCGCGCGTAGTCGTAGAACTCGCCGTTGACCATCATGACGAAATCGCCTTCGTCCGCAACGATCGGCTGAGTGCCATTACTGAGCCCGACTAATCCAAGGCGCACGTAACCGAATGCCACTTTTCCATTGGGATCAAACCAGGTGGAACAGCTGTCTGGTCCTCGGTGATGGATCGCCGCCATCGCGGCATCGAGCTGATTGCTCTTGAATTCAATAGACTGCTTCGAGAGGATTGCGATGTATCCACACATATGAGCTACTCGGATTTAGTGGTGGTTTTTAGAATTTGAGAGGTCTTCTGCTTTCGATTGAAGAACGCGTTCATGCGTTGAGCCGTTTCAGCGCCCGACTGGGCGACAGCCGCAATCAACGCCTCGGTGTACAGCCCTTCGTCCTGCCCCTGGTCGACGATGCGCGGCAGCGCATGAATGATTGCGTGATTGGTAATGGGCAGGTTCTGTGCGACCACGGCGGCCAACTCGACGGCCTTGTCCACAGCGGCGCCGGCCGGAACGACGTACTGGGCGACACCTCGCGCCAGGCTCTCTTGCGCCGGCAGAGGACGGCCCGTTAGCATCATGTCCATCATCAATGCGGTACCAGCGAGCCGCGGGAAGCGAACCGACGCACCGAGTCCTACATATAAACCACGCTCAGCCTCCGGCAGCTGAAAGTAGGCGGTTTCGTCCATGACTCGAATATGGCAGGCACTAGCCATTTCCAATCCGGCTCCGATCGCCGCTCCGGAAAGGGCGGCAATAACCGGGACTTGACCGAATTGAATAAGCTGGAACGTCTCCTGCCACTGACGAAAGAATTGAAAGCAGTCGATAACGGATTGGTCTTTTACCTGTGTGAGGTCGAGTCCCGAGCAGAAATGCTGACCGGTGCTGTAAAGTACCGCCGCGCCGACGTCGTTGGGAATATTTGAAAATATCTCGCGCAGCTCGAACATCATCGATTTCGGCATCGCGTTTCGCTTTTCAGGGCGGTCCAACCCAACCATTAGGACATTTTTTTGTCGAGATACCTTAACAAAGGATTGCTCTGTCAATTAAACCCTCGAATTTTTTTAGGAATGGCGATACTAACGTGCAACCACGAATGCCTGGTTGCAAAAACAGGCGTTCTTATTACAAAATTGGGCCACCAGTACGGCCTATGGCGAAGCGCCCTTATGGCCGAGCGCCGAGCACCCGATGATCTGATGAAGACACAGCGATTCGCTTCGAACGATGGACCACGCGCGACGGATGTCGCCGTGACGGCTCGCACTTTCAAGGCTGGGGAGGTTTTTGCTCGCCACTGGCATGAGGAAGGACAGTTCGCCTATGCGGCGACGGGCGGCATTTCGATGTTTACCGATGAGGGAAACTGGATCGTGCCTGCGCAGCGCGCGATCTGGGTGCCGGCCAACATCGGTCATGAGATGCATATGCACGGCCCCGTGACCATGTTAAATACATTCATCGGGCCGAGCGCGGCTCAGCTTGCGGCCTTGCCGTCTCACTGCCAGGTTTTCGGTGTGTCTGCCCTCCTGCGACATTTGTTTGACGCGATGTTGGGACTGCCGGTGAATGCCGGCGCAAAACGCGCGCGTCTGGAAGCGGTACTGCTCGATGAGATGAGCGGGATGCCGCGCCTGCCTTTCAGCGTCCCATTACCCCAAGATCCGCGTTTGTCTCGCGCGTGCAGGCACATGCTCGATGCGCCAATGCAGACGATATCGATCGATGAGATGGCAAGGCTGGCGAATGTCAGTCGGCGGACTTTCACTCGCCAATTCCGGGAAGCGACCGGGCTCAGCTTCGTGGTGTGGAGGCAGCACGTGTGCGTACTTGAAGCACTCTCCCGGCTGAGCCAAGGGGCGAGCGTAAAAGACGTATCCGTCGATCTGGGATATAGCAGTACAAGCGCTTTTTCTGCCGCATTCAAACAGCTTCTGGGGGAGCCGCCTGTTCGGTATTTGTCTCAATATCGGTCGTCAGCGCGATAAGGCGGCGCGGACAAAAACTTGGACTACCGGCACGAGCCCGTTGCGACTCATCCGCGGCTGCGCAAGCCCGGCGATCGGCACGCCATGCGAGAGCATCAGCCGCCTGCAGCGCAAGCGTGGCTCGAGGGAAGACGCACGCGCGCCAGCGATGGCGGTACGGCCAGTGGCCAATGTCTCGTCGATCACGCGAACGGACGAGAGGCCTGCGACCGAGGGCATCCGCATGAGTCCCACGTCCAGAACTGCGGCGACAAGCACTACCGGACCGGACACACCGTCTTCGATTGCCCTTCCTCGAGACCTGTTTTGATGGCCTTCTTGCAAGGCGAATGACGCCTGTGCTATTTATTTTCCTCTATATACAAAAATACCGAGGGCAGCATCAGCATGAAACGTAGCTATCTGTTAGTCGGCGATAAGTCTTCCGTCGGCGGCACGGTGACAGACGGCGTCCCAATGATGAAGCATCACGGAACGGAGCTCACCTACGTCGGAGCACCGGTCGCCTGTCCCGCTTGCAAATCGACTGGACGCATCGTCCCAAAGGGTCCACGCTGGCCTGGCTCGATGATGGGCAAAGAACCTGCGCTCGAGGGAGACATCTGCGAGTGCAAATGTGCCCCACGTCCCACGATGGTCGCCTCTCAGTTCGACAGGTACCAACGCTTCGACGCTCATCAACTGGCGAGCATGGGTTACGGTCCGACAGGCAATGCCCTCGCTGACGAGCCGACAAGCGAGCACTGGATTCGATTTTCTCTGAAAGATGCAGGCAGTTGTGAAGGCTTACGTTGCCACGCTCACTTCGCCGACGGCTCCGTCGAAGAAGGAGTGTTCGATTCCGACAACAAAGTGCATTTTGACCGCCCCAACGCCTCTGCATGTCAGAAGCTCGATGTGGTGCTTGATGGTGGTCAGACGGACGGTCAGTCAGTCATGGGCAACATTCTGAGGGCGATGGTGGGGTGAATATGGCGGATACGACAGCAAGCAAGAACGCCGTTGCCAGCGGTTCGTTCAATACGCAGTTGGTTCATGACATCGAAAGTGGTCTGCTGGAGGCAGCCATCGCGGACTACGAGGCGATCGCCACGACCTTCGCTGTCAATGCAATCAGCGATGACAAGGTTCGCCAACAATACAGCAAGCACATCAGGGAAATCTCCGACCAGGTGAGGCAGGAGGTCGCGAATGGCAACATGACCGTAAAGGAGGGTGCCGAATATTGCAGCCAACTGCGCGATAAACTCTTCGTCGAGTATCGAAAGTACACGTCTGCCGTCGGCGTCGCAAAGGCCGAAGCGCTAAAGCTCAACTCCAGAGGATTCGACTACTACCTGAACAAATACGCTCAGGCTCAGTTCAACAAGAACTTCGACGCGCTGACGGCTGAAGAGCGCAACGCTGTCTACTACACGGTGCTGAGGAAAGCCGGTGGGGCGAACGCCGATGTCTCAGCCAAGGTCGGCCGGTTGCAGGTCAGCGCCCGCGTTGCCATCCTTTTCACAGCCATTATCGCGACTGGCGAGGTCATTGGCGCCAAGGACAAAGTGAAAGAGGCCGCTCGGCAGGGAAGCATCATCGCGGGTGGCATGATTGGTGGAAGCCTTGCAGGGCTCGCTGTTTCGTTCGTTTGCGGCCCCGCTGAGCCCGCGTGCGCCATCGCCTTGGTGTTCATTGGGAGTAACCTGGGAGGCATGGCGGCCGAAGTGGGGAACGACATGTATCGAGAGGAACTGCCTGTTTTCATGCACTGGATGAACAACTAAGCGGAACGCCGAAAATGTCGACGCCGATATTTGTTGTTCTTTTCGTGCTCTTCGTCTCTGCGGCCGTGTTGATTATCATCAATCTCACGGGTGACCCGGGCATCGACTACTGGGACCTCGACGGGGGGAACGAACCTCCGGCGTCTAAGCTCGATCTGCTTCGAAACAAGCCCGTTTTCTACGGCGCTGGGGTGGTGCTCATCGGTACCTTCATTGCTTACCTATTGCTACGCAGCTGAATGGACCTCATCGACAGCCGACACGGGGCGGGAAATCGATTGGCGTTTTGCAACAGTCGCCAACCGCGCGCTCCACCGGAGGCTCGCGCGGCCCTACATATGTCACGGGCAGCGGATGGGACGCGCGCTCGCTCACCCACGGGCACGCCGGCAAGCTTGGCACAATGTACGGGGAAAGCAAATTGAATAAGAAACAGCTGTCTTACTGTTCACCTTCCGACTGAAGCGACCGCCGGCAAGACATATAAAGCATTCTGGTATGCGCCTGGGGTCGGCCGCTGGGTAAAGTCGGTCGAGGAATACTACGGGAGCAATGGCGCACGCAGTCAGCGCTTTACAAGCGCGTTCGAAACGTACAAGGTCGACGGCTGTCAGACGCTGATTCCGGACGTCGCGTGCGATCGTGCGCTCAGGGTCGCGGCTTATCGCTCAGCGACATACGAGGCCCACAAAAGCAGTCATTCGCAACACTATTGTTGTCTAGAACGATCTATTTGCGCGGCGAGGTGCGGTCGCCTTCTTCGACGCCGCCGCTCACGCAACTCACGAAGCTCGGCGTGACTCAGAGTATCCTCCCCATCCGATGAGTCATCCGGGTCGACATTAGAGGGATGCGTAGACGGTGCGCGGGTAGACGACGCTCGCGTGGAAGCAGGCTGCGATGCACGGCTTTGCGTCTGTTCTTCAAGCCGGCGGCTCACCCAGGATCTAACTTGGCTGAAGGCAGGGTCTTGTTCCCTCTCCGCCTCGGTCAGTAACGACAGGCGATCGAGCATTGCCGGAAGATCGAAGTCGCGACCGGTCCCTGCCTGGGAGAGTGTTTCGGCGACAGACGGCAGCCCCGGCTGGAACCGGCGCGGTGACGGTGGGATGCTCGAACGGGTGCCGCTCGACGCCGGGTGCTCTGTGTGTCTACTGCCTGCTTCGGACAGAGTACGGACCGTGGATGTCGAGCCTGCATACCTCCGCGCTGATGGATTGCTGCTGCGGGACCGACCACCATACGTCGATACGCTTGGCGTATGTGAACCAACACCCGGTTCGTGATACCCGGATTCCACCGAGCCGAGTTCGCTGTCCGCCCCACTAGGGCGCGGGCGCAAAGTACTGAATCTGCTGTCGGACGAACGAGTGGATCGTCGCGATTCAGCGTTCGATCGAACCGTTCCAGAGTCGCTTTCTTGAGGATGATAAGTTCCTGCATCGGATGATCTTCCGACTCTTCTGCTACTCATGGGCTTCCTTTACATTGAAATCCGGCATTCGATCGTGACGGCACAGATCGCCCGAATCCCACTCCAATCGCACAGGGGCGCCAGGGTGTCGAATTGCCCCGCAGATTGAACCCTGGATTGTTCGATGGTCTGGCCGTTGACGCGGAGTTGACCAGAGAAGATGAGGCGACGTGAGCGAAACGTCGGACCGGATACCTTGCCCCCCGCACTAACCGGCTTTCGCGTCTTGTTCGTCAGGACTGGCGTCCGTGTGGTGGCGGCCCATGCCACAAGCGGGCTGTGTCGGCCGCATCGCCGCTAGATCGCCAGACCAGCAAGACCGTTGCGCTCGCCTTCGCGCCAGCGACCGTGCACTGAACAGCCACGACTTGCGGCCTGTGCAGAAAGGCCTGATGTCGCGTTCGATGACATATTGTCGATAGGGACGCGGCCGTCGATGACATAGTGGCTGAGAGACGGTGTGCGTCGACGAATTCTCGATAAAACCCGAGCTACCACTAGAAAAGACCCATAAGTTTTTCAACTTATGGGTCCGTTTTTCTCAGGTTATGAGGCTATCTACAGACGCCTCAAACATCAATATTCCCCGCCCGCAACGCATTACTTTCAATAAACGCGCGTCGCGGCTCAACCTCATCGCCCATGAGCGTAGTAAAGATCCCATCGGCCGCGATAGCATCTTCGATCTGCACACGCAGCAACCGCCGCACATTGGGGTCCATCGTGGTCTCCCACAACTGCGAGGGATTCATCTCCCCCAGCCCCTTATACCGCTGCTTGGAGACATTCCGCTCAGCGTCAGCAATCAACCACCGCATGGCGCTCTTGAAGTCGCTCACAGCCATACTGCGCTCACCGCGCTTGATGACAGCCCCAGCGCCAATCAACCCCTTGAACGTATTCGCAGTATTCACAAGCTGCTGATAATCGGCCGTCAGCAAAAACTCTTCGTCGATCACCGAAACCTTCACGTTGCCATGATGCCGCCGCTCGACACGCAGCGAACGCAACTCACGCACCTGGTCATACTGCGGAAACACGCTAACCTCGGGCTTCAACGGATCACTCCTCAACGCAACCTGCAGCGCTTCAGCCGAAGCTGCCGCACCCGCCTCGCTCGTGAGGTCGATCGCCACGCCATCCATCAGCGCTTCCAATGCACTCGCGTCATAAATCCGCGAAAGCCGCTCCACCACCCCCTGCGCCAACAAATACGACCGCGCCAATTCACCCAGCGCATCGCCGGCAATCGGCACCGCGCCTTCGTTCGGCACAAGCTCAGACCCCTGCAGCGCAAGCCGCAACATATGCGCGTTCAGCTCGGCCCCATCCTTCAAATAGCGCTCGTCCTTCCCGGCCTTGACCTTATAAAGCGGCGGCTGCGCGATGTAGATATACCCGCGCTCGATCATCTCCGGCATCTGCCGATAGAAGAACGTCAACAACAGCGTACGAATATGCGCACCGTCCACATCCGCGTCGGTCATGATGATGATGCGGTGATAACGCAGCTTGTCCAAGTTGTAATCGTCCTTGCCGATCCCGCAACCGAGCGCGGTAATCAGCGTAACGATCTGCTCCGACGACAGCAGCTTGTCATAGCGCGCCTTCTCGACGTTAAGCACCTTGCCGCGCAGCGGCAAAATCGCCTGAAACTTACGGTCACGCCCCTGCTTCGCCGAACCACCGGCCGAATCGCCCTCGACGATATAAATCTCCGATTTCGCCGGGTCCTTCTCCTGGCAATCGGCCAGCTTGCCCGGCAAGCCCACGCCATCGAGCACACCCTTGCGCCGCGTCATCTCGCGCGCTTTACGCGCAGCATCGCGCGCCCGCGCAGCGTCGACGATCTTGCCGCAGATGATCTTCGCGTCGTTCGGCGTCTCGAGCAAAAACTCCTCGAGCGCCTTCGCCACCACCTCTTCCACCGGCGCACGGACTTCGGACGAAACCAGCTTGTCCTTCGTCTGCGAACTGAATTTGGGCTCGGGCACCTTCACGGACAACACACACGACAACCCTTCGCGCATGTCGTCGCCCGACGTCTCCACCTTGGCCTTCTTCGCAATCTCGTGATCGACAATGTACTTGTTGATCACGCGCGTCATCGCGGCGCGCAAACCCGTCAGGTGCGTGCCACCGTCGCGCTGCGGAATGTTGTTCGTGAAGCACAGCACGTTTTCGTTGTAGCTGTCGTTCCACTGCATCGCCACTTCCACGCCGACACTGTCCTTCTCGCCGACGATATGGAAGATCGTCGGATGCAGCACGCTCTTCGTCTTGTTGATGTACTCGACGAATCCCTTCACGCCGCCCACGAACGCGAAATCTTCCTCCTTGCCAGTACGTTGATCGGCAAGGCGAATCCGCACACCGTTGTTGAGGAACGAAAGCTCGCGAATGCGCTTGGCCAGAATGTCGTAGTGATATTCGACCGTGCCGAAGATCGTCTCATCGGCCATGAAATGCACTTCCGTGCCGCGCTTTTCGGTATCGCCAAGGAATTGCATCGGCGAAGTCCGCTCGCCGTTCACTTCCTCGATCACGCGGTTTTGCGGCACGCCACGATGAAACTCCATGAAGTGCTTCTTGCCGTCGCGGCGCACGGTCAGCCGCAGCCAGCTCGACAGCGCATTCACGCACGACACGCCCACACCGTGCAAACCGCCCGATACCTTGTAGCTGTTCTGATCGAACTTGCCGCCCGCATGCAGCTCCGTCATCACGATCTCGGCCGCGCTGCGCTTGGGATCGTGCTTGTCGTCAAGCTTCACGCCCGTCGGAATGCCGCGGCCGTTGTCGGTCACGGAAATCGAATTGTCGGCATGGATGGTCACCTGGATGTCGTTGCAATAGCCAGCCAACGCCTCGTCGATCGAATTGTCGAGCACTTCGAATACGAGGTGATGCAAACCAGTGCCGTCCGACGTGTCGCCGATATACATCCCGGGCCGCTTGCGGACTGCCTCCAGACCTTCGAGGATCTGAATCGACGAGGCGCCGTAGCTGTTGTCGGGCTGCGAATTGTGCTGTTCACTCATGGATATCTTCCGGTTCTGCATCTACTGCTGGGTACTACACACGGTATTTCGGTGCGCCAAAGAAACGCCAAAGGGGCGCTGCGCCCCTTGGTCTTGGCTACTTTCCGGCCGTCGGATCAAATGCGCATCGGCATGACGACGTACTTGAAATCCTCGTTTTCCGGGATCGTGATCAAGGCGCTGGAGCTCGCATCGGCCACGCTCACTTGCAACATGTCGACCTTCAGGTTCGCCAGCACGTCGAGCAGATACGTGACGTTGAACCCCATGTCGATGGCGTCGCCCTGGTAGGCGATCTCGAGCTCTTCCTGCGCCTCTTCCTGATCGGCGTTCGTCGACATGATCTTCAACTGCCCCGGCTCGATCACGCAGCGCACGCCCTTGAATTTGTCCGAAGTCAAAATGGCCGCGCGTTGCAGCGAGCGCTGCAATTCGTCGCGGCCGATCACGAACGTGTTCTTGTGCGCCTTCGGAATGACGCGCTGAAAATCGGGGAACTTGCCCTCGACAAGCTTCGACACGAGTTCGACCTGACCGAACGTGAACTTCGCCTGCGTCGACGCAATGTCGATCGTCACCACGTCGTCGATGTCCTCGAGCAACCGCTGCAATTCAAGGATCGTCTTGCGCGGAACGATCACTTCCTGGCGAGCGAACTCGCCCTCGATCTTCATCGACGAATACGCGAGACGGTGGCCATCCGTCGCCACCGCCATCAGCCGGCCGCCGTCGACCACGAGCAGCATGCCGTTCAAGTAATAGCGGATGTCCTGC
This sequence comes from uncultured Paraburkholderia sp., assembly GCA_966421005.1. GTDB lineage: Bacteria > Pseudomonadota > Gammaproteobacteria > Burkholderiales > Burkholderiaceae > Trinickia. The sequence goes on along the minus strand of CBJLAJ010000004.1, from coordinate 84,565 downwards.
TGCGCCATCGCGAAATGGACCATGCCGAGCAATTGACGGAACGTCTTTTGCGGCACGGCAAGGCTGGCGCCGTAATCCTTCGCCTGCGCGACGGTCGGGAATTCATCGGCCGCGAGCGTCTGCAGCGCAAAACGGCTCTTGCCGGACTGCACGGTCAACCGCTTGTCCGCCAAGGTGAGGCTCACCTGCCCATCGGGCATTGCGCGCAGGATATCGAGCAGCTTGCGCGCCGCGACGGTGGTCGCAACCGATTCGCCTCCCACACCGAAATCGGCCCGCGTCGTGATCTGCAATTCGAGGTCCGTGGACAGAAACGACACGTCCGGACCATTCTTGGTAATCAGCAGATTCGCGAGGATCGGCAACGTGTGGCGGCGTTCGACGATGCCGCTCACGGTTTGCAGCGGCCTGAGGAGGTTATCTCGTTCGGTCTTGACCAGTTGCATAGGGTTCCTTCGTTGATAGGACGGCAGGGTCCAGCCGCCTCGCCCGGCAGATTCGTCGACTGAAACGCCGACGCCCCGCATTTCTCCGCGCTTTGTGCCTACTTCCCGCACTTTCCCGCCACCCGCGCAGCCAGGGCGGCTAAACCAATATTGTGCCTGAAAAAGAAACCGACTCCGCTAAATCGGAGGTTGGGGCGGCCATGCGCCGAACCCAGGCGCCCGCCGGCCGCTCAACCCTTCAGCGTTTGCTCGAGCACGTGCAATTCGTGATTGAGCTGGGCATCCTTGCCACGCTCGTCAGCGATCTTGCGCACCGCGTGCAAAACAGTGGTGTGATCGCGCCCGCCGAAGAGTTCGCCGATCTCGGGCAAGCTCTTTTGCGTCAATTCCTTCGCGAGATACATCGCAATCTGGCGCGGCCGCGCAATGTTCGCGGGACGCTTCTTCGAATACATATCGGCGACTTTGATGTTGTAGAAGTCGGCGACGGTCTTCTGAATGTTCTCGACGGAAATCTGGCGGTTCTGCACGGTCAGGAGGTCCTTGAGCGCCTCCTTGGTCAGCTCGATCGAGATCTCGCGGCCATGGAATTTCGAATACGCCAGGATCTTGCGCAACGCACCTTCGAGTTCACGAACGTTCGAACGCAGGTGCTTGGCCACGAAAAAAGCGACATCCTCCGAAAGACTCACGCCTTCCGATTGCGCCTTGCGCATCAGAATGGCCACGCGCATCTCGAGCTCGGGCGGCTCGATCGCAACGGTCAGCCCCGAGTCGAAGCGCGAGATCAGGCGATCGTCGATACCCGAAATCTCCTTCGGATACGTATCGCTCGTGATGATCACCTGCGCCTTGTTGGCGACGAGCGCCTCGAACGCGTAGAAGAACTCTTCCTGCGTGCGCGACTTGCCCGAAAAGAACTGAATATCGTCGATGAGCAACAGATCGAGCGAATGGTAGTAACGCTTGAAATCGTCGAACGCCTTGCGCTGGTAAGCCTTCACGACATCGGACACGTATTGCTCGGCATGGATGTAGCGAATCCGCGCGCCCGCCTTGTCCAGCAGCAACTGGTTGCCGATCGCATGGATCAGGTGCGTCTTGCCAAGCCCCACACCGCCGTACAGAAAGAGCGGGTTGTACGACACGCCGGGATTGTCCGCGACCTGAATCGCCGCTGCGCGCGCCAGCTGATTCGCCTTGCCGGTCACGAAGTTGTCGAAGGTCAGCACGGGATTGAGCTTCGAGCGCTCGTACATCGAATCCGTTTGAGCGCCGCCCGGTGCGGCGAACGCGCCGGGACGCCAGGTGCGCCGCGCGGCCGCGGCCTCGCTCGCGTCGACGCTCGGCAAATCGATATCCGCGGCGTCATCACCGACGTGCGAAGAAGCGCCAGCGCCGACGGCATCCGTCGCCGCGGCGCGCGCGCCATTCGGCTCGGCGCGCGAGGCGCCATCGGCCGCGCCCGCCGTCGACATGCCGCCATTGGCCGCATTGGCCGATAAGGCGGCCGCAACCGAGGCGGGAACGCGCGGCAGCGGCACCGATGCGGCGCCGATCGGAGCGCGCAGGCCGGCCTTCGGGTCCAGCACGAACTGGACTTCCACGGGCGCCTGCCAATAGTCGCGCGCGAGATCGGAGATACGACCCGAAAACTGGCTCTTGACCCAATCGAGCTTGAAACGGTTCGGCGCGGCGATGGACAGCGTGTTCGCGGCGGCGTCGAAGGCAACCGGGGCCAACGGTTTGATCCACGTCACGTACTGCTGGGGCGTCAATTCACGCTCCAGCAGCGCGGAACAGTGTTGCCAGAATTCGTTCATCAATGTGACGTCGTTTTTAGCGCACGGTCACTCGCCGCCGCCTTTGTCGCGCGATGCGCCCAAAGGACCCGGACCGGCCAGGCGAGCCCGCCACAAATCCTTTCGCGACAAGCACTTGCGGCGAATATTCGAACTCGTGACGGCGTGCAGGATTCTTGAGATAAGGCGAGATTCTACCGCCAAAACCGGCCGGTCAGGGAGTTATCCACAGGGCCGGATCGTGCGCCGCGTGCCCACCGGGGATACCTGCGCACGCATCGGAAATCAACCTAACGTATTGACGACCAAAAGAAAACCGGTTTAAATAGCGGGTTCCCGCGAAAGCGAAAACTGATTCCCGGCCCCGTGGAATGCCTTTCAGCATTGTCCTGCAAGGCTGCAAGCGCGCTGATCGAGCCCAAGCGCACGCGGACCATTCTCCAGTGAGAGCGACATGAAACGTACCTACCAACCTTCCGTGACGCGCCGCAAGCGCACCCATGGTTTCCGCGTTCGCATGAAGACCGTCGGCGGCCGCAAAGTGATCAACGCCCGTCGCGCGAAGGGCCGCAAGCGTCTCGCCATCTAAGGCGCCTGGGCGCGTCGCGTCACGCGCCCGCGGCAACGCGGGGACATGCGCACGCCGCCGTCGGGCCGGGTCCGTTGCGAGCGCGAGCCGTCTTCCCCAAAGCCGCGAGGCTTCTCAAAACGGATGAATTCTCATCCGTTTTTCGTTTACGCCCGTGGCGCCGAACGGCGCACTTCGTCGTCTATGCCAGGCCGACCGGCAACGATGCGCGGCTCGGCCTCGTAACCGGCAAGAAGTTTGCGCCGCGCGCCGCCACGCGCAATCTCGTGCGGCGCCTCGCGCGCGAGGCGTTTCGCGTGCGCCGGGACGATTTCGGCGGCTGGGACATTTTGCTGCGTCTCTCCACGCGCTTCGACAAAGCCGCGTATCCGAGCGCCGTGTCCGAGCCACTCAAAGCGCTCGTGCGCGCCGAGATCGACACGTTGCTCGATAAGGCCGCGCGCGAGATCGCGCGCCGCGAGAACAGCGCCGCGTCGGCGGAGCCCGGGCTTGCCGGGCCCCACCAGCCCGAAAGCGGGTCGGCGAGCGGCGCGCAAGACGACCGAAGTTCGGGGCGGCCATGAAAACCGCTTCATTGCCATGCAAACGGTACTGATCGCATTACTGCGCTTGTACAAGATTGCCGTGAGCCCTCTGCTCGGCAGCCGGTGCCGTTTTTATCCTTCCTGTTCCGATTACGCACGCGAGGCAATCCAGTATCATGGCGCCGCGCGCGGGAGTTACCTCGCGCTCAAGCGGCTGTGCCGCTGTCATCCCTTTTCCGCGGGCGGGATCGATCTCGTTCCACCCGCACCCTCGAAAAAGCGCTGAAGCGCCGCTTTATCGACTCTGAGACCACGCATGGATATCAAACGCACCGTCCTATGGGCGATCTTCTTCGTGTCAGCGATCATGCTGTTCGACAACTGGCAACGCGAGCACGGTCGCCCGTCGATGTTCTTCCCGAACCCGGCCGCCACGCATAGCACGAGCGCCGGCTCGACGCCGGGCAGCGCGGCAAGCGCCGCGTCGGCGGCGGCCCAGGGCAGCGGCGCGCCGTCGGCACCGGGAGTGGCGGCACCGGCCACCGTGGCGGGCGCACCGCAACCGGCCGCTCAGCTGATCCCGTTCAGCACGGACGTCTATCAGGGCGAAATCGATACGCGCGGCGGCACCCTCGAAAAGCTCACGCTCACGCGTAACAGCGATCCGAAGCAGGCCGATCTCAACGTGACGCTCTTCGATCGGACAGCCAATCACACCTATCTCGCCCGCACGGGCGTGATCGCGACCGGCGCGGAGCTGCCTTATCACAACGATGTATTCACGGTTGTGCCAGGTCCGCGTGCGCTGACAGGCGATCAGAAGTCGTTTCAGATCAGCCTCGAATCGCCGGTCAAGGGCGGTGTGAAGGTCATCAAGACCTACACGTTCACGCGCGGCAGCTATGTGATCGGTGTCGACACGAAAGTGGAAAACGTGGGCACCGTGCCTGTCACGCCGACGGTCTACATGGAACTCGTGCGCGACAGCCAACCCGTTGAAACGCCGCGTTTCTCGCACACGTTCATCGGGCCGGCGGTCTATACGAACGAGCACCACTTCCAGAAGATTTCGTTCAGCGATATCGACAAGAAAAAGGCCGACTACGCCAGCTCCGCCAACAACGGCTGGGTCGCGATGGTGCAGCACTACTTCGCCACGGCCTGGATTCCGCAGGACGGCGCCAAGCGGACCAACTATGTCGAGCAGATCGATCCGACGCTTTACCGCGTAGGCGTGCAGCAGCCACTCGCAACGCTCGCGCCGGGGCAATCGGCCGACGTATCGGCGCGGCTTTTCGCGGGTCCGGAGGAGGAACGCGTACTGGAAGGTATCGCTCCGGGCCTCGACCTCGTGAAAGACTACGGCTGGGTGACGATCATCGCGAAGCCGCTCTTCTGGTTGCTCGAGAAGATTTACGGTTTCGTCGGCAACTGGGGCTGGGCAATCGTGCTGCTCACGCTCTTGATCAAGGCTGTCTTCTTCCCGCTTTCCGCGGCGAGCTACAAGTCGATGGCGCGGATGAAGGAGATCACGCCGCGCATGCAGGCACTGCGCGAACGCTTCAAGGGCGACCCGCAAAAGATGAATGCGGCGCTCATGGAGCTCTACAAGACGGAGAAGGTCAATCCGTTCGGCGGCTGCCTGCCGATCGTCGTGCAGATTCCGGTGTTCATCTCGCTTTACTGGGTGCTGCTGTCGTCGGTGGAAATGCGCGGCGCGCCGTGGATACTCTGGATTCACGATCTCTCGCAACAAGATCCGTTCTACATCCTGCCCGTGCTGATGGCGGTCTCGATGTTCGTGCAGACGAAGCTGAACCCGACGCCGCCCGATCCCGTGCAGGCGAAGATGATGATGTTCATGCCGATCGCGTTCTCGGTGATGTTCTTCTTCTTCCCATCGGGCCTCGTGCTGTATTACGTCGTCAACAACGTGCTGTCGATCGCGCAGCAGTACTACATCACGCGCATGATGGGCGCCAGGAAAAAGGAGAAGGCGGCTTGATGCCGGCTTGAACGATGACGGAGCGGCTTCGCCGCATCCGTTCGAACGATCGCCCGGTGCAGTTGGAACCGGGCGATTTTTTTTTGCCGGGTAACTACGACTCCGAGCCGTCGCCGTAGAACTGCTCGATCAGCTCTTGCACCAGGTAGCGATGATGCGGCGAAAGCGCCTCGATCTTCGAGGCGAGTTCGATCGATTCGTCCGTCAACGGATATTTTTCGTCGCGCGGCAGCGGTTTCGGCGTCGTGCGAGCCGATGCGTTGGGCGACGGGCCGTAGTGAAGCCAATGCAAATCGACGCGCAGCCAACTCGCGAGCGTTTCGAGCTTGTCGGCGGTGGGAATGGTGCGGCCGGTGAGCCATTTGTGCGCGGTCTGCGGAGAAACCGGCTGGCCGCCGCGATGGCGCAGATTGAACTGCAGTGCGAGCTGCGTCCCGCCCGTCGCTTTTTCGGGGCTGCGCAGCAAGGCAAATTTGAGGCGTTCCGAAAACGCCGCTTTTTCTTCCGCGGTCGGCATTGCAAAATTGTGCAATCGAGCCAGGGCGAAGAAGACAACCAATCAAGCTAGCTTTAGCCCATCCAGGATTTGTTTTAGCCAGAATGCGTAGATACCCGGCACTCCCCCGCCAGCCGGTCCGCGGACAAACTCCGCGTGGAATGGCCGTCTTGCATGGGGCTTGGCCGGCGCATCGGCGCTCCGTCTGAAGAATACAGTATCCTGATCGAGATAAATCTAATTTATGGTAAGTGCGCCGCCACCAAAGCGCGCAGGTGGGGATAGGCGCACGAACGGCGCGCTACAATGCCGCTCTCGTTGCGCTCGCCCTGACTCACTGCATTAGCCGGATGACCATGCTCGCTACCGATTCGGACCCCATCGTCGCCATCGCCACCGCGCCTGGCCGCGGAGGGATCGGCGTGGTTCGCATCTCATGCGGCCGCGCGGGTAATGGGGCGGCCGTTGCGCTGATGCGTGCGCTGTTCGCTCAGACACTGGAGCCGCGTCACGCAAGCTATGTGCCCTTCGTCGACGCAGGCGGCAACATCCTCGATCGCGGCATCGGCCTTTACTTTCCCGCCCCGCATTCGTACACCGGCGAGTATGTGATCGAGTTGCAGGGGCACGGTGGCCCGATCGTGTTGCAACTGGTGCTGCAGTCCTGCCTCGATGCGGGCAAGGCATTCGGTTTGCGACTTGCCGAACCCGGCGAATTCACGCGGCGGGCCTTCCTCAACGACAAGCTCGATCTCGCACAGGCCGAGGCGGTGGCCGATCTCATCGAGGCTAGCACCGAGGCTGCGGCGCGCTCGGCGGGCCGTTCGCTCGAGGGCGCGTTTTCGCGCGATATTCACGCACTCGTCGAGGAAGTCATTGCCCTGGGCATGCTCGTGGAAGCGACGCTCGACTTTCCTGAAGAAGAGATCGATTTTCTCGAAGCGGCCGATGCGCGCGGCAAGCTCGCGCACATTCGCGAGCGGCTCGCACAGGTGCTTGGCGAAGCGCGGCAAGGCGCATTGTTGCGCGAAGGGCTTGCCGTTGTGCTGGCGGGGCAGCCGAACGTCGGCAAATCCTCTTTGCTGAATGCGCTCGCGGGCGCCGAACTCGCGATCGTGACGCCGATTGCGGGCACGACGCGCGACAAAGTCGCGCAGACGATTCAGATCGAAGGCATTCCGCTGCACATCGTCGATACCGCGGGGCTGCGCGATACCGAAGACGAAGTCGAGAAGATCGGCATCGAGCGGACGTGGAACGAGATCGGCAAGGCGGATGTCGTGCTGCACTTGCTCGATGCGCGAACGGGTATGACGCCGGACGATGGCGTCATTGCAGCGCGTTTCCCGACTGGGGTGCCGATCGTACGGGTACTCAACAAGACCGATCTAACCGGCCTCGGGGCGGCAGTCAATCGGCTTGGCACGACTGACGCCGACAGCGAGATGTGCGAGATCGCGCTGTCGGCCAAAAAGGGCGAGGGAATCGATTTGCTGCGCACGGAGCTGCTGCGCATTGCCGGCTGGCAGGCCGGGACCGAGAGCGTGTATCTCGCGCGCGAGCGGCACTTGAGCGCGCTGCGCGCGGCGCAGGATCATCTTGCGCTTGCGTCCGAGCATGGCGAAGCGGGGAATCAATCGCTCGATCTGTTTGCCGAGGAGCTGAGGCTCGCACAGGAAGAGCTCAATTCCATTACCGGCGAATTCACCTCCGATGACTTGCTGGGGGTGATCTTCAGCCGGTTTTGTATCGGGAAGTAGACAGTCGGCAGGGATACGATAGATCGCGTGATGGCGCGAAGAAGTCCCTCTAAACATTCCAGCGACGAAGTCCGGAGCCTGCAATGTAGCCATTCTTGGAGATGGTCACTCGGCTGCTACAGCGCTGCACGGATTAGAAGGAAACGGACATGCCCAAGCATCTGGCTGAGTGACTGTCGATTATTCTTTAGGTCCCCTCCACGGACTCGAAATCGATCGACGCCTGATGAGCGGTCGGCCGTTCAATAGGTGCCGGAATGAATCCGTGCTGCGCCAAGGCTCTCATCACGCCACGAATCAGGTAGCTGTTTGCGAAACAAGCGACGTACGTCCTCGCGCCTTGCTCGATCGGCTGCAACATATTGCGCTCCACGAGCTTCTTGACTTGGTACGTGCGCTGGCGACCAATGGCGAGTCGAACGATGGGTTGAGGATGCGTAGTTCGTGATGTTTGAACAGCGGGTCCATGATCTTGAATGGCCATGCGTAGGAACTTGAATTCTATCTGCCAACCCGTTATCAGGTAAGGATTTTTCTGCTCGTGACGCAGAATTTTTCTTGAATTTACGTTGCGCATAACTTGAAACCATCTTGCCCGTATCTTGACGGGGGCAGACCAGCCAGGACAACTGCCGGTTTTCAGGGCATGAGCCTTCATACGATCCGTCTATGGAGCCGGCGCGCCCGCGAACTCTTCGCCAGAGACTACCCCTTCACCTCGCGCCAATTTCGAACCGATGGACGCAGCATTTTTGCTTCGGCAATGGAAGAGGCTGGCGAAACGGAGCTGCTCGACTTGGCGAGAAGGCAATATGCCTTCCGGAGTTCGATGCAAATCGACTCGCTGCACGATGGCATCCCTCCCCCGAAGCAAACCGATCGTCGAGGAGCGACGACTGTCTACATGTATTCGAGCTTGGGGGCAGAACTCGCCATCGAGTTCAATTCGTTGAAGGTGGCATCGGCAAGCATTTGCTCTCAAGAACCGGTCGTTCGACCGGCGCCCGTCTCGCGGATGCCTCGCAGACGCATCACAATGGCCCGCACGACGCGGCGCGCGTGATAACGCAGCAGCGTGCGCCAAGAACCGCAGCCCGGGAGTGCTCCAGCTTTTTGGTAGACAGATTGCTCGCATAAACCCAATGGAGCCGTACCTGCAAAGCCTTTCAGGCCATTCATCCGGTTTTGTATTGGTAGGTAGCCTGCATATCGCCTTGCGTCAACCGACTGGCTTGATGATCCATCCGGTCCCGGCCTCACCGTTTGCGAGGTAAGCCACCATATTTCCATCGGTGGCGAGATAAACCTCGCTGCTCTCGAATGGCTTTCCATTCACGATTTGGATCGGTACTCGATTGGTGAATCCGCCGATCAGAAAAACCAATGCCAACGACTGATCCATTCCCGCCGTTGCAGGCGCAACGCCGCCGACAAATGGCCCGGGAAGCACCAGATATTGGCCGCTCTTCACGTTCTGTATCGTGCTGTAGACGCTCGCCACTTGTCGGTCGCCCGGAAGCGCGCTGATCGTCCATTGGCTTTGCTCATCGGTTCCGCTGCCGCTCAGCGTCACGCCCGATGCCGACTGCGAAAGATATTGGTTATCAGACAGCTGGATTGTTACTGTTGCGGCCATAGCGCCCTCCATGAGCGTAAAAGTAGGAGGCCGATCGAACCGGAAGCCCCGAGCTGGGCGCCTCGGCGCGTCTAGCGTGAGACTGCCGAGCGATACTCCGTTTCGCGATCTCCCGGCCAGCATAGCGGCTCATTGCGCACTGCCGCCCTGACAAAACTAACAAGTGGGTCGCGCCACGATAGGGCACATACTCGTCGCTTTCGCGCGAATCCTTGAGCGCGGCGCGGCGAGACACTGGTCCACCCTTGGGTTTTTGCCAGACGCCCGTATTCCGCCATTCAAAGCCGGGCCTCGCACAGCGCAGTCACGCACTAATGACCGTTCCGTAGCCGCTCGCGGCACACCCCGCCATCTCCCACGAAAGCGCCAGACGCGGCGCGGCACCGTACTCCTACAGTGTGCTCATGCGCTTCGCACCGCGCGACAGGGAGACCGAGATCATGACGGACGCTTCTACCCGCTACACCCTTACCTTGTCGTGTGCCGACCGCGTCGGCATCGCCGCAGCAGTCAATATGTTCCTGGCGGAGCACCACAACGCCGTTATTGGCGCGAGCTACTACGTCGATGAATCGCAAGGGCGTTTTTTCGCGCGGCAGGAAATCGTGCCCTCGCCCGCGTTCACATTGGACGCATTCCGACAACGCTTCGCGCCGATCGCCCGTGACTTTCAGATGGAGTGGACCGCGTCCGAGCAACGCCAGAAAAAGCGCGTCGTCATTCTGGTATCGAAATTCGGCCACTGCCTGCATGACCTCTTTGAGCGTTGGCAGACCGGCGAGCTACCTGCCGACATCCCTTGCGTCATCTCGAACCATGAAGCACAGCGCGCGTTCGTCGAACGGCACGGTGTGCCATTTCACTACGTGCCCATCGACGCGGACAACAAACGCGCCGCGTACGAGCACATCGGGCGCCTGTTTGAAGACGCACAAGGCGATGTGATGGTTCTCGCCCGCTTCATGCAGATACTTCCGGAGCCGCTGTGCGCGGCCTACCCGGGGCGCATCATCAATATCCACCATTCGTTTCTGCCGAGCTTCGCCGGTGCGCGCCCGTATCACCAGGCGCATCAACGTGGCGTGAAGCTCGTCGGCGCGACGAGCCACTACGTGACGCCCGCGCTCGACCAAGGGCCCATCATCGAACAGGATGTGATTCGAGTCAGCCACGCGGACAGCGCGGATCGCATCGTGCAGCTCGGTCGCGACATCGAAAAAAGTGTGCTTGCACGCAGCCTCCTCTATCACCTCGAAGACCGCGTGCTGATTCACGGTAATCACACTGTCGTGTTCCGCTGAGTGCGCCGCGCCGCGTGCCGCCATGACGACCGTCCACCAGGCGCGCAACCGGATCAGGTGCCCTGCGCGAGCAGGGCGACCTGCTCACCGCTCATCGCACCGCGATAAATGCGAAACTCGTCGATCGATCCCGCGAAATAGGGATCGGCCGGGAACTGCGAGCGGCCGATCCAGTTCTGCGCCGTCTCGCCGATGCGCCAAGGCGCGAAAATCACATCGCTCGAACTTCCGAGCGCCACGCCGTTGACATAGAGCGTCGCCGTCGTGCCCGACAGCGTTACCGCAACGTGCGTCCATTGATTGGTCGGCAACGCTGCATTGCCGTCGATGCGGCGCTCGCCGTAGGGTCCGTTCGTCGTAATCGCGAATCGCACGAAGCCCGCGCCGCCCATCGGCGTGAGCATCATGTACCGGCCCGTGCCGGCGCCAAAGTCGAAGATGCGTGCCCAGCGCGCCGCCTTCGTCCAATAGACCCATGTGGCAATCGTGAAGTCCGAGACATCGGTCATGAGATCGTTCGGCAAGCTGACATAACCGCTCGCGCCGTCGAGCGTCACCGCATTGCCGAACTTGCCCGTACCATGCGAGGCGCCGCCCATGAGCGTGCCGGTGTGGCCGTTACCGCTCGCATCGGCCGCACTCGTGCCGCTCGTCTCGTCGAACGACAACTCGGTATGCAGCGCGATGGCGGTCACTGCGACGGCTTCGTTCGAATTTCCGCTCTCGCCCGACGCGGTATTCGCGCTGACGACGTAATACCACGTTCCAGCCGCGGGACTGTCGGTATAGGTGAGTGGGTCCGCGACGTCCGTTGCAATCGTGCTGTAAGGACCACCCGAATTCGCGGCGCGTTTCACGTTATAGCTCGTACCGTTCGAGACGCCCCACCATGAAAGCACCACCTGGCCTGCGCTCGGATAGGCGGTAAGACCGCTCGGTGCGGCCGCGCTCGCTCCCGCATCGCGCGTGCAAGTCAATGTGCCGTAGCCAAGCTGATCGTAGCCGCCGCTGTTCGGTCCGTAATTTCCCCCGCCGCCTTCCGGTTGGATCTGCAGCGCGAATTGTTTCGACCAGGGCGCGGCAAGGCCTTTGCGGTTCACATAATGGTTGTAGACAAGCGCCCAGCAGGGCCGAATCGTGCCTTGGCCCCCTGTCGAGAACGCCGTTTGCGTGACGTCGACGTTCGAATAGGTGACATACGGCACGGTGTAGTAAGCGGTGCCGCCGGGCTGCAGAAGATTTGCCTTCGCGACATACTCGGCGCCCGCAAGAAACCGATTGTTGTCGTGACCGTAGAGATCGATGCCCTGATTCCAGGCCATTTCGCAAATGGCCCCGCCGAGTGCGATGCCAAGCGTGTTGTGCCCTTGATCGCGCCCGGTCTCCTGCCACTGCCCGAGGTAGCCCGGATGAAGGTAATACACGGCCTGAGCGATCGCGCCATTGCCCGGGCCGTTCAGGAAGTAGTTCACGGCCTCGTCGAAGATCGAATGATCGTCGCAGAGCACGCCGATGGCCATCACGGAAGCGAGATTGCAGAGATCCCAATTGGCCCAGTAGTGGGTGATCTCGGTACCGTTGTGACGATTCAGGAAGTCGTGATTGATCGGATAGAAGATGTTGCGCATCATCGCCTGAAACGCTGCGAAATCCGCCGCGGCCCAGCCGGTGTAATTGCGCATGATCTCACCGGCATTGGCGAATTCGTAGCCGTAGAGGCCGGCAGCCAGATCGACGTTGCTGTCGCCACCGAGGCGCTGCAGCGTCGACGACCACGCGTTCATGATTTGCACGGCTTTGTCCGCGTAGCGCTTATCGCCGCTGACCTTCCATCGCAACGCGCACGCGTAGGCCGCGGCGATATCGTTATAGAGCACCCCGTAGTTCTGCGGCCCAGTGCCGCCCCGATCAACCTCGACTTGAGGACGAGGCGTCCACGACAAGCTTGCATGGCCGTTGGCGATGAGCACGTTCCAACCGTCCACCCAGGGCGAGGCTTGTGCCGAAACTTTCAATGCCATCCGGTCGAAGTCGCCCTGCGTATGCAGCAGGCCGGGATGAGCGAACGCGCCGCTCGTCGTCACATCGGCGACGCCCGTGGCGACATGCGCCAACGCGCCGCCAGCCGCGGTTGTGCTCGTGCCCGCGCTCGTCGTGCGGCTCACTGCTGCGGCCGTGTTCGCGCTTCCCCCGCTACAGGCCGAAAGCACCAGCGCGCCCAGGCTATAGAGAAATGTGCGCCGCGAGACCCCCGTTTCCTGCTCGTTCTTCTTCAAGTCGTCCATGTGTTGGCTTTCCGTGAATGAGTCGTGGCTGTCGATCGATCGCATCGGCACCGCAAACGTTTGCGCAAGCATGCGACTTTCTTCGCACACAAGGCATTCGATTGTTGCGTTAACGGAGGCGCCGTTGCGTTTTATTAGTGCGATCGACGGTAAGCATCGACGGAAATTCGAGTAGGGAAAACCTGATCGACTGTGATACGCAACGATGGCTGGTTTGACGAAGCCACGCGTCCTCGCAGCGGCCACCGCGAAGTAATTCGCATCGATTATTCGTGGAATCGCAGCGTGCTTCGTCGTCGGCACTTGCGGGCAGCGGCGCATCGGCACAATGCATTCCACGCCACAAGGAAGCTACAACTGTAGTTGCTGGCGGCTTCGCGCTCGTTCGACAACTTGCCCACGCCGGCTTCGCAAGGCGATTTGGCAACCTTGAAAGTGATCACCACCATGCACAAATTTGGATTTCGCTGCGCAGGTTCGTCTGACGACGGGGTGCCCAAGGACGTCGGCGGCGGGCAGCCCAACGGCACCAGCGACGCGGGCGAATCGCCTGATGAAGCGACGCCCTCGTCAAGACCGCACCGACTCAGCAGTGGGGCTGAGCCGCCCGGTGCCAGGAAACGACCACTCCCTGCAATATCGTGCACATCGCCCAGCCGGACCGATGCCGCCGGTTCCGCAGAGAAAGTCGCCACCGGGTTTAAGTCCGATGCCGCGATCGAAGCCCTTGGCGAACATTTGTCGACCTACAGGGAAAAGCTGGGGATCATACCGGCGCAGCTTGCCGATTCGGACGAGATCAAAACCCGCCTCGCAAAAGGCAAACGACTGCCACTGCTCCCCGGATACGAGACATGGGCCGGTGTCGTCGATCGCGCAGGTCGCGTTCAGTCGAATGACAAAGAACTGGTGCAATTGCTCGGGCAACTGAACCCGCGCACGCTCAGTGCCCACGACATTCCCAAAGACGGCTTGCCAATCGCGGTATTGGTGAAGAACCCGTGGACAGTCGACGCGCACGAGGAGTATCTCAAACAGGTCATCAACCACTTCCAGGCAGCGGGAACGATTCCCGGCAAGAAAAACAACGTTTTCGAGTATCAGGAAACGGTGACCTGGCCGTTCTTCCGCGATGTTATCGCTGGCACACCGCCAGCGCTAAGCAACAGCGCCCTCGCGGATGGAATATCCGAACTGCCGGGCTATGAGCTCGTCGCGCCGGAAGTCAGCAAACGCACCCTCGACTCACTCCACGACACCATGGCCCCGCAGCGCTTGCGGCTCCTGGGGGTCGACCTCGCTGAGTTGCAGTACTCGGGAAGAGCCGATTGGAAAGATACGGCGGTATCGCTGTCCCTTTCATCGATGATCGGCTCGGGAGGGGACTTCCTGATCCACAGGATCTTTCCGGACGACGCGTCATACGGCAACCCGGCTGTCTATGTCGCGGTGAGCGTCGCTAAAGTATTGCTACTTATCACCACCGACATCGGGGATAACGCCATCGGCGAGTTGGAAACGGCCCGGGGCGACCTGCTGGCGAATAACATGACGCCTTCGCTGAAGACGTTCACAGGCGCGGAAAACCTGCGCGAACTTGCGATCAACATATTGAGGAGGCAGCCCATCCTGGAGGGTGACGGGCGCGTTTTTGCCCGTCGAGCACTGAGAGCGGGCTTCGCGGGAGCCACCCTTGGTGCCATTCCCGCCGCGGCGCTCGGCTTCCTGATCACCAACAATAGCATCGACACTTTGCCGAAAGCGCTGCTTGGCGGGTTGCTCTCTCTCGGCTTCGCCCTGTCGATTCCGGTCGATTTCCGATCCGCGGTAAAACAAGTGCAATCGGCCGTCCTCGAATTAATGGACGAGGGCAAGATTCCGATACCGGAGGGCGGTTTCGCCGACGAAGCGGAGAAGATGCGTTACGCGCGCGAGATCACGCTTCAGGAGCTGGTCTCTCGACAGAGCAACAGCTCGTCTGCGAGGGCTCTTTCCGTAGCGCCTGTTATAAACGGCGGCATTTTGGCGTTGCCTATTCCATCGGAGATCCGCGAAATGCTCTTCATGGGGGTCGCACCTCCCATGGAAAACATTTCGAAGTTAGCCGATACCGTCTGGGAAACAAAGGTCGAACGGCCGCTCGCAATGAGCCGCCTTGGCGATCTCGTACTCAGTACGCCGGGCGGGTTCACCGAGTCAGCTCACGAATCGCAACTGGCTCATTCATTTGCTCGTCGTTGGCCGCACGGTGTTGCTGGCGCCATCACCATTGGCGCCAAGCCTCCTCGTGCCCGATCGGAAGTTATCGACACCGAAGAGGCCGCCGGCGCATAGCGGGGCGACTCGAGGCATTCGATTCAATGGGCACCGCGCTTCACTTCACTCGACATAAAACCCTGCGAAGCGAGCGATCGCTTTCGCAGGGTTTTCGGCGTTCGCGATCGACGCGTTAGATCACTTGCCGCCGATGCTTTGCAGCGACTTCCACTGACCGTTCTCGACCTTGTAGATCGTGATGCCGCCGTTCTTCAGGTCGCCCTTCGCATCATATGCGAGGTCTTTCGTCGTCACGCCCTGCATATCGGTCTTGGCCAGCACCGGCAGGTACTTCACCGGATCGGTCGAATTGGCCTTTTCCATGGCCTTCATCATCGCCATTGCGCCGTCGTAGGCGTAGGGCGAATAGGTTTCGACGTCCTGGTTGAAGCGCTTCTTGTACTTCACGACGTAATCCTTGCCGCCGGGCATGTCGTCGAGCGGCAGGCCCGCGAGCGAAGCGATCGTACCTTCGGCCGAGGGGCCGGCGATCTTCAGGAACGTCGGCGTGTGGACCATCTCGCCGCCCATCAGCGGCGCCTTGATGCCGAGCGACTTCATCTGCTTGACCATCGGCGCGGCTTGCGAATCGGCACCGCCGTAGTAGACGAGATCGGGGTTGACCTGCTTCAGCTTCGTCAAAATCGCCTTGAAGTCGACAGCCTTGTCATTCGTGAACTCGCGATCGACGATCGTCGCGCCGGCAGCCTTGGCGGCCTTCGCGAATTGATCGGCGAGACCCTGACCGTATGCCGTGCGATCGTCGACGATCGCGATCTTCTTCATGCCGAGGCTCTTCACCGCGAACGTGCCAGCCACCGAACCTTGCTGCGTATCGGAGGTCATCATGCGGAACGTCGTCTTGAAGCCTTGCTGCGTATATTCGGGGGCCGTCGCCATGGCGATCTGCGGAATGCCCGCGTTCGCGTAGATGCGCGAGGCAGGAATCGTCGTGCCCGAATTGAAGTGGCCGAGCATGCCCTTGATGCCGTCGTCGACAAGCTTTTGCGCGACCGTCGTACCCGTGCGCGGATCGGCCTGGTCGTCAGCCGAATCGAGCACGAAGCGCACCGGCTTGCCGCCGATCACAGGCTTCGTCGCATTCATCTCTTCCACAGCCAGCGTAATGCCGTTCTGGAAGTCGGCGCCGTAGTGCGCCTGTGCACCCGTCATCGGGCCCGCAAACCCAAGCTTCACATCCTCGGCTTGCTGCGCGTGTGCAGTCCCCACCAGCGACATTGCCGCAACAACCGTTGCGCCCGCTATCTGCTTCATTTTGTGCTGCATATCTTCTCCTTGGTACCAGGTAGGTGTGGAGCGGCTCGGGTTGGCCGTACCGCTTCCGTCTTTGACTCCATCGACGAGGGTCGCTCAGCCGATCGTCATCAAATTCGCATTGCCGCCCGCCGCGGCCGTATTCACGCTCACCGAACGCTCGGTCATGAGACGCTCGAGCGCGTAATCCTCATCGCTGCCGTTGGCAAACGCGTTCGTCGCGACGCCCTGCACCGAGACGATCGGCCCCGGGCGCTGCGCCACATCTCTCACGAGTGCCAGCAACTCGTCGCTGTCGCCCTCGAAAAGCACGGCATCGTACTGCGCATCGGCGCTCGGTTGCACACTCGCGTACGCTTTCAGCTGCGGCGGCAGCGCCGCGACGAGCGCCTCGCCCGCCGCGCCCGAGAAGAGCGCTCGATTTCCAGTGGCCAACACCGCCGCAAGTTGAGCGCGCGCGCCGCTCGGCGTGGTGGGCACGCAGCTCACCGTGCCGCGCGCTCCGAGCGTGTAGGTATTGCGTTCGCCCGTCGGGCCAGGCAGAACCGCCGTGGCGCCGGCCGGCATATTCTCCAGATAGCTGTCGCAACGAGCGGCAAGCGCCGGTTCGCGCTCGGCGATCAGCCAATCGCGCAGCGCGACGAGCGCCGAGCGCGGGCTTGCCGCACCGTTGCCGCTTGCCTCTCGCGATTGCCCATCGGCCACGAGGACAGACGCAAGCGATTTCGGCAAGCCGGCCGGCCGCTTGGCCAGCAGGCGCTGCAAATAGAGCGCGCCGCCCGCTTTCGGTCCCGTGCCGGAGAGACCCTCGCCGCCAAACGGCTGGACACCCACCACCGCGCCGATGACGTTGCGGTTGACATAGATGTTGCCGACATGCGCGCGGGCAACGACATGCGCGATCGTCTCGTCGATGCGCGTATGGATGCCGAGCGTGAGCCCATAGCCCGTTGCGCGAATTTCCTCGAGCAGTTGATCGAGCTCGCTGCGGCGATAACGGACGACATGCAGCACCGGGCCGAACACTTCCCGCTTCAGTTCGGCGATGCTATCGATTTCGATGAGCGTCGGCGCGACGAAGGTACCGTGCGAGCAGCTTTCGGCGAGCGACAGCTGAGTCACCGCACGCCCCTTCTCGCGCATCGCGGCCACGTGCGCATCGATTCCGCGCTTCGCTTCGAGATCGATCACCGGGCCGACATCGGTCGACAAGCGGTCGGGGTTGCCCACCGTCAGCTCGAACATCGCACCCTTGAGCATCGCGAGCGTGCGGTCTGCGACGTCGTCTTGCACGCAAAGCACACGCAATGCCGAGCAGCGCTGGCCAGCCGAATCGAACGACGACTGCATGACATCGGCGACGACCTGCTCGGCAAGCGCCGACGAGTCGACGATCATCGCATTCTGCCCGCCCGTCTCGGCGATGAGGGGAATGGGCCGCCCATCTGCATCGAGGCGTTTGCCGAGCGTCTTGTTGATGAGGCGCGCGACCTCGGTCGAACCTGTGAACATGACGGCACGCGTACGCGCGTCGGCCACGAGCGTGGCACCCACGGTCTCGCCATCGCCCGGCAGCAGTTGCACCGCGCCTGCGGGCACGCCCGCTTCACGCAGAATACGCACGGCTTGCGCGGCGATCAGCGGCGTCTGCTCGGCCGGCTTCGCCAACACGGTATTGCCGGCAGCCAGCGCGGCGGCCACCTGCCCCATGAAGATCGCCAGCGGAAAATTCCACGGGCTGATGCAGACGACGGGGCCGAGCGGGCGGTGCGTATCGTTCGAGAATTCGTCGCGGATCTGCGCCGAGTAATAACGGAGGAAATCCACGGCTTCGCGAATTTCGGAGATCGCGTTCGCGAGCGATTTGCCGGCCTCGCGCACGATGAGCCCCATCAGCGTGTGCATCTGCGCTTCGAGCAGATCGGCCGCGCGGGCGAGGCAATCGGCGCGCGCTTCGACCGGCGTCGCTTGCCAGATGGGCGCGGCGGCCACGGCATGAACGAGCGCCGCGTCCACATGCTCGCGCGTGGCCTCGACGACGATACCGACGACATCGCGCAGATCGGCGGGGTTGCGAACCTCGCGCCCCGGGCCGCTCGCGGCCTCGCCGTCGCCGAGCATCGGCGCCGCGCGCCACGGATGATGCGCACTCGCAAGCAGTGCCGAGGATAGCGAAGCGAGACGATGTTCGTTCGACAGATCGAGCCCCATCGAATTGACCCGCTCCGAGCCATAGAGATCGCGCGGCAGCGGAATCTTGGCGTGCGGCGCGCCGAGCGGCACGATCTTCGATGCCTCTTCAACGGGGTCTCCCACGAGCGCCGCGACAGGCACCGATTCATCGGCGATGCGGTTCACGAACGAGGTGTTGGCGCCATTCTCGAGCAACCGCCGCACGAGATAGGCAAGCAGCGTCTCATGCGTGCCGACGGGCGCATAGATGCGGCAGGGGCGGTTGAGCTTTTCGCGCCCGGTCACTTCCTCGTAGAGCGGCTCGCCCATGCCGTGCAGGCATTGGAATTCGTACTGGCCGGGGTAGTAGTTCTGCCCCGCGAGGTGATAGATCGCGGACAACGTATGGGCGTTGTGCGTGGCGAACTGCGGGTACACGGCATCGGGCGCGCCGAGCAGACGCTTCGCGCAAGCGAGGTAGGAGACATCGGTGTAGACCTTTCGCGTATAGACCGGGTAGCCTTCGAGCCCGTCGAGTTGCGCGCGCTTGATCTCGCTGTCCCAATAGGCACCCTTGACGAGCCGGACCATCACGCGGTGACGGCTGCGGCGCGCGAGGTCGATCACATAATCGATGACATACGGACAGCGCTTCTGATAAGCCTGCACGACGAAGCCGATGCCGTTCCAGCCGGCGAGCTCGGGATCGAAACACAGCGCTTCGAGCAGATCGAGCGAGAGCTCGAGCCGGTCGGCTTCTTCGGCGTCGATGTTCAGGCCGATGTCATAGCGGCGCGCCAACACCGCAAGTGCGCGCACGCGCGGCAGCAATTCGCTCATCGCGCGTTCTTGCTGCGCGCGCGAGTAACGCGGATGCAACGCCGACAGCTTGATCGAAATACCGGGGCCTTCATAGATGCCACGGCCGCCCGCCGCTTTGCCGATCGCATGGATGGCCTGCTCGTACGACGCGTAGTAGCGTTGCGCGTCTTCCTCTGTCGTGGCGGCCTCGCCAAGCATGTCGTACGAGTAGCGGAAACCACGCGCCTCGTACTTGCGGCTGTTGGCAAGCGCCTCGGAAATGGTCTCGCCGGTCACGAACTGCTCGCCCATCAGGCGCATGGCCATATCGACGCCTTTGCGGATGAGCGGCTCGCCGCCCTTGCCGATAAGACGCGTAAGCGCGGACGAAAGCCCCGCCTCGCTGTTTGTCGTGACGAGCTTGCCCGTGATCATCAGGCCCCAGGTTGCCGCGTTCACGAACAGCGACGGCGCATGGCCCACGTGCGATTTCCAATCGCCCTTGCTGATCTTGTCGCGAATGAGCGCATCGCGCGTCGCCCGATCGGGGATACGCAAGAGCGCCTCGGCCAGACACATGAGGGCGACGCCTTCCTGGCTCGACAGCGAAAACTCATGGATGAGTCCCTCGACACCGCCGCCCGTGCGCTTCGCGCGCAATGCCTCGACGAGCCCCGCCGCCATCTTTTGCACGTCGGCCGAAAGCCCCCCGGGCAGGCGGGCTTCGCCGAGAAGGAACGGCACGCATTCGGGCTCGGGCCGACGATAGGCCGCCGTGATCGCCGCACGCAAGACCGACTGCGGTTGCACGCTCTGCGCGAAATCGAGAAATGGATGCGGCGCGCCTTCCTCGTCGTGCTCCGCGCCGGGCGCGGCATCCGCGAAATCGGTCGCGACGGCGGCGCCGGTCAGCTCGGGCGGCATTTGCCCGTGCTCGATCTTTTCGAGGTAGGCAAAAATCGCCTGCTTGATAAGCCAATGGGGAGTGCGTTCGAGCCGCGCGGCGGCCTCTTTGAGCCGCGTGCGCAGGAGATCGTCGACCTTAACGCCAAGGGTGGTGCTCGCCATGATTCTTCGCCTGCCGGCCAGGTGCCGGTCAATGATCCAAAGTTGGCCGAATCGTACGCCTCCCAATAAAAAGGTGCAACCGAATTCAAGATAGGGTTGCACCTCTCGCTTTACCTTGCCACGCAAGGGTTTCAGCAAGAATGGCGCCTCGCTCGCCGGGGATCGCCGCGATCGGTGTTTTCCCTGAGCCGAAATCGTTACCAGCGCCCTCCGGAAGCGCCGAGGCCCTGCCGTAAACACAGGTGAGCGCCCGAGCATAGGGCGCGAGCAACGGAAGGAAGGAGTGGCGCAATGGAAAAGTGGCTCGTACTTGGCATCATCTGGATCATGGCCGTCTTTTGCCTGACCCTTTTCATTCGAGGGGCGTCGCCCGCGCTGAACCGCGCGACGGCCATGGCGCGGGCGCGCAACGCACGGCTCGCGGCCGTTGCGGCGCAACGCGAAGGCGAGTCGCGCCGCGACGCCTGACGGCGCTGACGACCACACCATCGAAGCGCGGCATGCTCATCGCACTCGGGGCAGTCGAGCATGCGGCAGGACAGGCGAGCCGGCCGGGAAACGGGCGGCAAGCGCTACGCGAGAAGCCCCGGGACGAATAACGCGAGACATCGTCATGCTTTGCTCACATGAGTGCCGCTCATCGGCCAGATACCGCCAGCCGCTCAAGCGGCGGCAAGCCGCCCCCGCACGAGGCAGGACGCTCGTCACGGGTATCGTAAAACTCGGCTATGCGACCGATGTGCGCGCCCGCGCGCGATCGGCTCGCAGCCGGTTGCGATAGGCGACGCCGGCCTCCACGCGCCCTTGTTGGGCGCCGGTTCGCTTTCAGCTATCAGCTTTCAGATATCGACGGGGTCCACTTCCAGCGCCCAGCGCAGCACACCCTTGAGCGCGCGTAGCGCCGGCTGCCAGGCCCGCAGCGTCGCGAGCAATGCCGCGCGCGAGCTGCTTTCGAGGAGCAACTGAGCCCGATGCACGTTGGCGACTTTGACGATCGTCATCGGCACCGGATCGTAGACGGTCACGCGCTGTGCCGCCTCCATGCCGCCGAGCGTGGCAGCGGCCTGCTTCAGAAAATCCAGCGCGGCATCGAGCGTGCGGCCCTCGGCCCGCAGCAGCGCCTGATAGACAAAGGGCGGCAAATGCGCTTCGCGCCGCTCGCCAAGTGTGGCATCGGCGAAGCCCGCATAATCGTGACGCGCGAGCGCCTGATATAACGCATGGCGCGCATAGCGCGTTTGAACCAGCACTTCTCCCGAAAGCCCTGCCCGCCCCGCCCGCCCGCTCACCTGCATGAGCTGCGCAAAGAGCCGCTCGCCGGCGCGAAAATCGTGCGAAAAAAGCGCCGTGTCGGCATTGAGGACGGCGACGAGGGAAACACGCTGAAAGTCGTGTCCTTTCGCAATCATCTGTGTGCCCACGAGAATGTCGACCTCGCCGGCATGGACATCGGAAAAAAGCGCCTGCGCGCTGCCCTTGCGGCGCGTGCTGTCGGCATCGATACGCAACACGCGCGCGCCCGGCAAGAGCATGGCGAGCGTTTCCTCGACACGCTGGGTGCCGCGGCCGAGCGGTGCGATATCCACGTTGCCGCATTCAGGGCAGGCGCGCGGAATCCGCGCCTCCCAACCGCAGTGATGACAGCGCAAAGCGCGTTCGGGTTTATGGAGCACGACATAGGCACTGCAGCGCGGACAACCGGCCAGCCACCCGCAGGCATCGCACGAGAGCACCGGCGCATACCCGCGCCGATTCAGGAATACGAGGCTTTGTTCGCCGCGTTCGAGCCGCGCCTTGAGCGCCGCGACGAGCGGCCCCGAAAACCCATCCATGCTGGCCCGGCCGCGCCGGCGCTCCTCCTCGAGATCGATCATCCGCACGGCCGGCAGCGCGGAGTCGGCCACCGCCCGGCGGGTCAGCGTCAGCCGCCGATAGCGACCCTGCTGAGCATGCCACCAGCTTTCCAACGAAGGCGTGGCCGACCCGAGCACCACCGGGATCGCGAGCTGTTTCGCGCGCCACACGGCAAGGTCGCGGGCCGAGTAACGCAGCCCCTCTTGCTGCTTGTAGGCGGGATCGTGTTCTTCGTCGACCGCAACGAGCGCGAGCCGAGGCATCGAGGCCAGCACGGCAAGGCGCGTGCCCAGCACGATACGCGCGCGGCCATGATGCGCGGCAAGCCAGCTTTGCCCGCGCTCGCCATCGGCCATACCGCTGTGCAGCGTGACGATGGTTTCGCCGCCGAGCTCGGTGGCGAAACGCGCACGAAACGCCGCCTCGAACTGCGGCGTCAGATTGATCTCGGGGACGAGAACGAGCGCTTGCGCATCGGGCTCGCGCGCGAAAAGTTCAGCGAGCGCATGCAGATAGACCTCGGTCTTGCCGCTACCGGTCACGCCGTGCAGCAAAAACGGCGCAAAGCCGCGCGCCGCGCCGATCGCTTCCACGGCTTGCGCCTGCTCGGGCGTCAGCGTCGGGCGGGGGGCGCAGGACGGCCCGGCCGGTTCGGCGGCACCCCCAACGCGCCCGGCGCCGCCGGCATCCGCCACAGTCGTCGAGGGCGACTGAAATGCCGGGGGCGCCGTGCCTTCGTCGATTACCTCGATCCATCCCTGCGAATGCCACGCGTCCAATGTCGTGCGCGCCTTCGCAGCGAGCGCACGGGCGTCGCGCACATCGAGCGGCCCCGCCGCCAGCGCTGCCGCGAGGCGCCGCAGCGCGCTGGCGCGCGCCGGCAACGCGCCCGGCAACGCTTCGCGGCCGGCCGGCGTGAGCCGGAACGCGATGCCGCGCGCAAAGAGCCTCTCCCAGCGCCCTGGGTCCCGCAGCACCTGGGGCAGCGCGGGCAACGCGACTTCGCCCACCGAACGTTGGTAGTAATCGGCGGCAAACGCCACGAGGCTAAGCCATTCGTGCGTGAGCGGCGGACAGTTCGTGCAAACGGCGCGGACATCGCGCAGCCGTTCGGCGGGGACATCCGTCGTCGTCCCCACCTCACAGATCAATCCCACTATTTCGCGTCGACCGAACGGCACCGCGGCCAGCATCCCGGCTTGCGGCGCTAGCGAGGACTCACATCGATAGTCGAACAGCGTCGGCAAAGGATGGTCGAGTGCGACACGGACGATCAACGCCGTCATATGGCACAGGCCCGCGAAATGATATCGCGACCAGCGCTCAGTGCCCGACATGCCACCGAATCGTACTTAAAGTAAAACATCACATTCGCCGCTAAGTTGAGGATCTTGCTGAGGATTGCCGGACCCACCGCGCTCCTGTGGATAACTTTGTTGAAAAGTGTCCCGGCGATGGCCATCAAATGGCGCCGCGACGGCGTTCCGTGGGCAACCGCACATTTCCCATGCCGCCTGCAAACCCTTGTCGAACAAGGCTGGACGGGCTTAGCTACAACGTTTGCCGCATCGAGTCAACTCGCTTTGGCTCTACCGCGCCGCAACGAGAAGAATGTGTATAAGTCAAGTCTTGACAACTTCGAAACGACCGGTCGGCGCCCTTTTCGGGCTACCGTAGGCCTTAGAGCGAGAGCCCACTTTGCCGCATTGCAACAAAAACGAAGTCCTTATGCAGCGGGCGATTGCGCACGCAGAGCGCGGCTTGCCTGGTGCACTTCGTCGACAAGCTCCGCGACGTGCTCGGGCGGGGTGAACTGCGAGATGCCATGGCCCAGGTTGAAAACATGGCCGGGGTGCGCACCGAAGCGCTCCAGCACGGCGCGCGCCTCCGCGCGAATCGCCGCGGGTGGAGCGAACAGCACCGTTGGATCGAGGTTGCCTTGCAGCGCCACGCGATCGCCGATGCGCGCTCGCGCCCGAGACAGATCGGTCGTCCAGTCGAGCCCAACCGCATCGATGCCGATATCGGCGATCGCCTCGAGCCACTGGCCGCCGCCCTTCGTGAAGGTGATGATCGGCACGCGCGCGCCCTCATGCTCCCGTTTCAACCGGCGAACCACCTCGCCAATGTAGTGGAGCGAAAAACGCTGGAAGACACCGTCGGCGAGCGCACCGCCCCAGGTGTCGAAAATCATGGCGGCCTGCGCGCCGGCTTCGATCTGCGCATTCAGATAGGCGGCCACGGCCTGGGCGTTGATGTCCAGGATCCGGTGCATGAGGTCGGGGCGGCTGTAAAGCATCGACTTTACCGTCCGGAAGTCGTCCGAACCGCCGCCTTCGACCATATAGCAGGCAAGCGTCCACGGACTGCCCGAAAAGCCGATGAGCGGCACGCGCTGGCGCCCTTGCGCGTCGGTCAGCGCGCGGCGGATTTCGCGCACCGCGTCGGTCACATAACCGAGCGTCGCCTCGATATCGGGTACGGCAAGGCACGCGACATCGGCTTCATTGCGCACCGGGTGCGCAAAGCGCGGCCCCTCGCCGGCCGCGAACGACAAGCCGAGGCCCATCGCGTCCGGGATCGTCAGGATGTCGGAAAAAAGGATCGCCGCATCGAGCGGGTAGCGCTCGAGCGGTTGCAGCGTGACCTCGGTTGCATAGTCGGGATTCTTCGCGAGCCCGAGGAAACTACCGGCACGCTCGCGTGTGGCGTTGTACTCGGGCAGATACCGGCCGGCCTGGCGCATCAGCCAGATGGGCGTGTACTCGGTCGGCTCGCGCAAGAGCGCGCGCAAGAAGGTGTCGTTGATCAGGGTCGAGGGCACGTTGGATCGGCGAAGCGGCGGCGCTGGGAAAACGCCCATTTTACCGGACGCGCGCGAGCGACCCGCCCATTATTGACGAAAGGAGAGAGGTGCGGTGGCGATACTGCTACCATCGCCGCACACGTCAAAAACGGAGACCACGATGAGAAAAGCCGCTCTCGCCTGCCTGTTCAGCCTCGCCTCGTCCGGTGCCGTCCTGGCCGACACCACGGCAGACACCGGCGCTTCGTCGCCGGCATCGCACCTCGACACGATCATGACGCGTGGAACACTGCGCGTGTGCACGACCGGCGATTACAAGCCCTATTCGTTTCTGAAGCCCGATGGCACCTTCGAGGGCATCGACATCGACATGGCCGACTCGCTCGCGAAGTCGCTGGGCGTCAAGTCCGAGTTCGTGAAAACCACGTGGCCAAACCTGATGAAGGACTTCATCGCGAAATGCGATGTCGCCGTGGGCGGCGTCTCGACGACGCTCGAGCGCCAGAAGCACGTGTTTTTCACGGAGCCGTACATGGTCGACGGTAAAACGCCGATTGCGCGATGCGCCGACGCGGACAAATACCAGACGCTCGCGCAGATCGATCAATCGTCCACGCGCGTGATCGTCAACCCCGGCGGCACGAACGAGCGCTTCGCGAAGCAATACTTCTCTCACGCGGCTGTGACGGTCTACCCGGATAACGTGACGATTTTCAAGCAGATTCTTGCCGGCAAGGCCGACGTCATGGTGACGGACGCATCGGAAACGTTGCTGCAGCAAAAGCTGAATCCGGGCTTGTGCTCGATCCATCCCGACAAGCCATTCCAGTACGGGGAAAAGGCCTACATGGTTCCGCGCGGCGACCTCGTATTCCAGCAATATGTCGACCAATGGCTGCATCTTGCCCGCGCAACGGGCGAATTTCAGGCCATTTCGGATAAATGGCTGAAATGACCCGACGGCCGCGAAGCTAGGTCCCCATGCGCGGTGTCGGTGCCGTCATGCGATGAGTCGCGCCCAGCAGGCGCGCGTGCTCGATCTTCACGCACACGTCCATCGCGACGTCGAGCCCGGCCAATTCCGCGCGCGCGAACGCCGCTTCGTTGATCACACCGAGCTGAAGCCAAAGCGAGCGTGCGCCAACGCTGATCGCGTCCTCCGCGACAGCCAATGCCTGATCGGCACGGCGAAATACATCGACCATATCGATTGCCACCCCCTCTGCCGCCAGCGCCTGCGCGGCATCGGCGAGCGAGGCATAACAGCGCTCGCCGAGCACGCCGGCCGTATCGTTCGCGTAGGCAGGGTTCACCGGTACGATCCGATAGCCGTGCGACTGCATGTAAGCGGCCACCGAGTGGCTCGGACGGTGCGCATGCTTGGACAACCCCACGACCGCGATCACACGATCGCGCGTCAACATTCGCCGCAATACCGATGGCTGGTTCATCGTCTCGAGAGCCGTAGAAAAAAAGCAACGCCGCACAGGGTCGATTCGTGCGCCAATCTTAAAAATAGAATTGGGCATTTCGGGCCAAATTGCCGACCGATCTTAATATCGCATTGCATGAAATGGAACATCTGGTAATCACCCCATGTATGCAATTGGGATGTAATTATGTAATCGATACCAATTCGTCCATCGATCGGCAATAATGACCCAATTTGGGCGAAATCCGGCAAAAACGCCCGCAACGCCTTGTCCCGCCTAGGTTACATCCTGAAACACTTTGTTACCGCGTCCTGGGGGCAATTCGCCCACAATGCCCCTCAACGGTTTCAACACAGATGTGTTTCGACGTCCCAACATTTGCACTTTGCGTAGTTGTGCAATAACGATGCCGAAAAACGATCAGACAGATCGAATCCTTCCGGGTACATCTTTGTTGGAGTCGTTGCAGGCGCAATACACCGCACCTCATTGGTTCCTTCATTGGTCTCCTCGCGCTAACCCCGTAGCGTGTGGTTTTTAGCGGGCCGCTGGCCCGCTTTTTTTTTGCCTGACGGTTTGCGTCGCCGCCGCCATCAACAGGTCTTCGGCGTTGCAAGCCCGAGCTCGTCGATCATGCGTTCGCGCATGACGAATTTCTGAACCTTGCCGGTCACGGTCATCGGCATCTCGTCGACAAATCGCACGTAGCGCGGCACCTTGTAGTGCGCGATTTGGCCCTGGCAATACTCGCGCAGTTCCTCGTCGGTCATTCGCTCGCCGGGACGCAACACCACCCAGGCGCAGACTTCCTCGCCGAACTTGGCGTCCGGTACGCCGAAGACCTGCACGCTCTGAATCTTGGGGTGCTGGAACAGAAACTCCTCGATTTCGCGCGGATAGATGTTCTCGCCGCCGCGAATCAACATGTCTTTCAGACGACCGACGATGTTGCAGTACCCTTCGGCGTCTATCGTCGCCAAATCGCCGGTGCGCATCCAGCCGTCGACGATCGCCTCGCGCGTGCGCGCCTCGTCGTCCCAATAGCCGAGCATGACCGAGTAGCCGCGCGTCCAAAGCTCGCCCGTCGTGCCGACCGGGACCGTGCGCCCCTCCGCGTCCACCACCTTCGCCTCGAGATGCGGCTGGATACGGCCGACGGTCGACGTGCGCTTGTCGAGCGGGTCGGTTGTCGCGCTCTGAAACGAAACCGGGCTCGTCTCGGTCATGCCATAAGCGATGGTGATTTCGGACAGGTGCATGCGCGCCACGACCCGCTTCATCGTCTCGATCGGACACGGCGAGCCCGCCATGATGCCGGTGCGCAGCGCGCTCAGATCGAACCTGTCGAAATCGGGGTGATCGAGCTCGGCGATGAACATCGTCGGCACGCCATGCAGCGCGGTGCAGCGCTCCTCCGAGA
Source organism: uncultured Paraburkholderia sp. (assembly GCA_966421005.1). Taxonomy (GTDB): domain Bacteria; phylum Pseudomonadota; class Gammaproteobacteria; order Burkholderiales; family Burkholderiaceae; genus Trinickia. The sequence continues at coordinate 56,576 of CBJLAJ010000004.1, read as the reverse complement.
CGGCCGCGAGCGTCGCGCCGGAATCGAACGCCTCGGCGGGAAACACCATGGCAGCGCCCGCCGAGACACACGCCAGCACGGCGAGCACCATGCCGAAGCAGTGATAAAGCGGCACGGGAATGCAGAGCGAATCGTTCTCGGTCAGCCGCATTGCCCTCGCGATGTACCGCGCGTTGTTGACCACATTGCGGTGCGTCAGCGTGGCCCCCTTGGGATTGCCGGTCGTACCGCTCGTGAACTGGATGTTGATGGCGTCGCCCGCCGCAAGCGGCGCCGCGAGTGCGTCGAGGACGGCCGTATCGCGTGCCGCACGGCCTTGTTCGACCAGCTCGCAAAAAGTCAGCATCCCCGGGCTCGGCGTATCGCCCATGCGCACGACGGTGCGCAGCTGCGGCAAGCGTGCGGCGCGCAGCTCACCGGGTTCCGAGTCCGTGAGCTCGGGCGCGAGCTCGCGCAACATGTCGAGGTACATCGACGTCTTGAAGCGTTCGGCCGCCACGATCGCCGTACATCCCGATTTGTTCAGCGCGTATTCGAGTTCCGTCAGTCGATAGGCGGGATTGATGTTGACGAGAATGGCACCGATGCGGGCCGTGGCAAATTGCGTCATCAGCCATTCGACGCGGTTCGGCGACCAGATGCCGACGCGATGCCCACGCGTAATACCGAGCGCGGCGAAACCGGCGGCCAGCACGTCGACCTCTTCGGCGAACTCGCGCCAGGTCCAGCGAATGCCTTGCTCGCGGAATACGACCGCGGGGCGGTCGGGAAAACGCTCGACCGTCGCGCGCAGGAACTCGCCGATGGTCGCCTCCGAGAGCGGCGGCTCGGTTTCTCCGCGGACGTAGGAGAGACCATCGGACGGCGCGAGTCGCGCACTGCGTTGATCCACGGCATGTTGGGTTGCCATTTCATCGTCTCCCACGGCTATCGCTCTTTTGGGGATTCGATTGTCCCACTCGATACCGGGCCGACGCATCGTCACTTACCCGCAGCGCGGCCACTCACGTAAGGCAGCTGCGATCAGGCATGCGCCGGTGCATCTTCAAGCGCCGCCTTTGTGCCGATGCTCCTTCGGACGACCACTTTGAACCGGTCGTGCGGATCGTCCTTGACCGGCTCCGCCCGAAAATGCAAAGTGCCGTGCTTGACGCCGCGCAGCCGGAACGCGCCCGCGATGGCTTCGGCAAAGTAGTAAGGCAATTCCAACTCCGCGCTGTAAATGGGCAACATGTCGATCGGCGCCAACTCGATTTGACTGACGTTGTAAGGCCGCACAGCCTCGGCGATCAGCATCGACCACTCGTCGAGCGCTCCTTTTTCGAGCGAAGGCGGGTTGCGCACGTCCACGATCGCTGCGCGTTTCGCGTCCAGATCGAATTCCACGGTAAGCGTGCGCTTGGGCTTGACGTCATGCGAGGTCAGCACAACCTTCGGTTTGCGCTCCGTTGTGTCGGGATGGTGCTCCAGAGTCGTATGCGGCCCGAGCCTGTTCGCCACCCGGCCGGGTGCATCGATACGTCGAAGGCCCCCGAAAGGCAGCGCCTTCGCAGGGCGGTCGACCGGCACCCACGAACCAGGCTTGCGCTCCGGTCGAACGAAGCCCGCGACAGGCCTTTTGGCCATGTCCGGATTGCCCGTGCCCGCAGCCTTGCGGAAGAACGCCGTCAGCGCCAGGCGCAGCGCCGCCTCGTTATCGGATGCCTCGAAGCGCCCGCTACGCTCATTCACCGCGCTCGCGGTGACGACCTGCCGCCCCTCGTCGCGCCATTGTCGAGCGAGCGGAGCGATCGTCTCGATCTGCCGCGAATTTCCCGCGACGAACAGGGGACCGTCAAATCCCGTCTCTCGCAGGCCCGGCAGCGGATCGTCCGCATTGGCGAGGACGGCTGCGGCGATTGCATCGTTCGGATGCAACGCGAGCAGTGCCGAGACGAGCGTGTCGCCCGCAATCATGATGCGTGAACTATCGAGTAACGGCGACAACTCGCTCTCGGCGAGCTTTTGTGTATGTAGAGCTTCGATATGCCCGTGAAGCTGCGCAACAGCGGTGTCGCGCTCCTGCGCGCTGAGCTCGCCGGACGCGATGCGGTCGGCCGGGATAGGCAGATCAGGCACCCACACGGCGATCCCCGAGCGCTCGACGATTTGTTCCATCCAGGCCGGATAAGTGAGCTCGTCGTCGCTGCCAAGCCACACCAGCACGGGCAACGGGGTTGGGTGCTTCGTCAGGGCGCCCGGCGACGGCAGCATCACCCTTCCGAGTCGCGCCCCACGGCGGTTTTCCGCGTCCCCCTGATGATGGAGCGTGCGGCCGCCGACGGGCGTCGGCGGCGAACTCTGCATGAGTTCGTATGCCGAAGACCACCCATTCGTTTTGCGCGCCTCGGCGGCGTGCACACGAGCGAGGGCCGGCCCGCGTATCGGGGAGACGGTGGAAAAGATCGCGGTGTTACCGATCGCGACTGCGTCTCCATAGCGCACCGGATCGGTGGAGCCTCGCGGATGACCTGCGCTGGGCCCTTCGAACGGGTGCTCCAAGTTGTGAAAGCGATCGTCGATCGTCAAGTGCGCGTGGCGATCGCGAAAGGCCACGAACCGGCTGCCGTCCTCCAGATAAACCCGCTCGGCTGCGGCTCGCGCTTCGTGGGCCCAGATGCGAGCAGCGCTCGTTTCATTCGCGGCGGAATCAGGCTGTTCGAGCCAGCCTGCAAGCGATTTCCCGCTTGCAGGCATCCGAATGCCGAGCTCGATGTGTTCGCTGCCCGGAATATGAAGCAAACGATCGATGATCACCGGTTCCGCACTGTCGATGCGCTCGTAGCGTCCCGATTGCCCATGCCCCGTCTTTTCCTCTAAAAGCTCGAAATCGGTATGGGGGCCGAGGACACATGTGCGCTTGCCGTTCGCCGGATCGATTTCCCAGAGCTCATCCGATCCGCCCTCGCGCCTACGCACGGCGAGCAGCGTGCCGCGGTCCGTCCACAGGATCGGCCGCGCGCGTTCGGTACCATGCGTGCGGCCCGCGTGCATGTCATTGCTGTGTTTGACGTTGCAGGTCCAGTCCGCGCCCGCTTCGCGCAACAGCAGTTGCGGCGCGTCGGGATTGTCGACATCCACCCAATGTATTTCGGTCGAGCGCTGACCCGTTTTTTCGTCGATGGCGGCCGAGGTCACGATAAATCGACGTCCATCGGGAGACCATGGGCCGAGCTGACGCTCACCCCGTTCCGAGAAAGGGGCGATGCTGCGTTGTCGCCCCGCCACCGCGTCATGCAGGGTGATCACGCCGCGATGATCGACCACGCTCATCATGCCGCCAATGCCCGGCGCAACCTCGGCATGGACGACGCTCGAATCGAGCGATGTGACCGGTTCGGCGTCGGCCGGATCGAACTCGCCGCGCCACTTGCGGTGCGCATGGACCTGGCGGGTACCGTAGGCGTCGCGCATGAGCGTCAGCAAGATGGGCGGCATGTCTTCGTATGGCTGCATCGCTCCGATCGGAACGATAGCGTTGTTGGCCATTCGCTCGCGCATTTCCGGCGATGCGCGCGGCGGCTCCATTCCATCAAGTTCCAGCGAGCCCGGCAAAGACAGCAGATCGGTGAGCTTTTGCCGAATTTCGGGCAAGCGATCTTCGAGGTCTTCCGACTTTTGCAATACCGACATGACGACCGTAGCCGGCACGTGATCGTCGGTCGTCGACGTATCGAGTTCGATCGATTCAAGTTCGACGTTCGGGTCGAGAATTCGGAGAATCGCGCGCATGACGTGCGGCGGCACGTTGGCCCCCGGCAATGCGGCTTTGTAACCCTTCCAAACGCCTGTCACCGCCTCGTTCACGCTGACCAGCAGACCACCGGGCTTCAACATGCGCATCTTCGTGATCATCGTCGCCGCGAAACGCGCCGGGCTGTCCGTGTACGAACAGCTGCCGTAAAAATCCGTCGCCACATCGAGCGATTCGAACATTTCCGCGGGCGGCGAGAAGACATCGAGTGGCTGCCAGTCAGCCTCCACCGCTTTGCCGTTGACGCCGACATGATCGATCGTCGTAATGTCGATGCCGAGGAGCCGCGCAAAGATCCAGGCGCGATCTTTCTTTTCCCGCTGGGCGGTCAGTTGCCGGAACGTCTTTGGGTCCCCATCGAGCGCGGCTGCGATCACTCCGCGCTCGCGATGGAGCGAGGCTTGCCATTGCTCGCGGCCGTGCTCACGATTGGCCGGCACAGGTTCGAAGTTCGTGAGTTCGCGGATAGGTATGCCAAGACGCCTCGCGAGCGCAACGCCGGTGAGCATTTCGTTGTGGCCGGGCCCGGTGGACAGGCAACCGATGGTCAATTCCTCCGGAAGCTTTTGGCCAGCGATCCGCGCGGAGGCCAGATCCATGAATAGCGGGAGCGCGCGGTCGGTGTTCCACAACAGCCTGTCGCGCAATAATTCTCTGATCGTCGGATAGTTGCCGCTCATATAGCGGGCGGGGTCCATTGCCGCCGCCCATGCTTCTTCGTCGTGCTTGCCCCACTCCTCCGATTCGCGGCGCGTGGGCGGCACAAGGCTCACCCACGGCAGATACTGCTCCCGACCGAAGTCGCGCAACCGTCGCTCGCGACGGATGTCGTCCACCGATCTGCTCGCGCGGTGATCCGGATGCGAGGCAGCTCTCGTCCCGGATGGGGCGGGCAAACGAGTCCGGCGCACAGAGGCCCGGGTCGGCCGTGCTCGCGTGGCCTGCGCCATCTCGTCCGTTCTGGCGAAATCGCCTGACGCGCTCGTCAGCGCATCGCTGTGTAGTGGCTGATGACCGCTCGACGGCCCTCTTATGTCGGATCCCATGCTTGTCTACGCTCCCCTCTGAGTGATTGACTCGCTCCCGCACGTTGCGAATATGGATGGGCGCGGGTAGGGACGTAGATATATTCCAATGCGCGATATGAAGCGAAATGCGCGCGAATTAGTCGACAGGAAAACGTATAAAAAAAGCCGCCCAGCGATTACGCCGGGCGGCTTTTCCTGTGTTCGCGCGGCTGCGCTTTTCGTCAGTGCTGCGTCGTGCGCATCTTGCGCAGCCGCTGAATCGCGGCCAGCTGCGCGACGGCATAAGCAAGCTCAGCCTGCGCCGTCGCATATTCGAGGTTCGAGCCCGAGTTCTGCAACGCTTCCTCGGCACGCTTGCGCGCCTGGTCGGCCTTCGCTTCGTCGAGATCCTTGCCGCGAATCGCGGTATCGGCCAGCACCGTCACGGCGCCCGGCTGAACTTCGAGAATGCCGCCAGCCACGAAGACGAATTCCTCTTCACCGCTTTCCGCCTCGATGCGCACGGCACCGGGACGAATGCGCGTGATGAGCGGCGTGTGGCCCGGCAAGATGCCGAGCTCGCCCGCTTCGCCCGGTAGCGCGACGAACTTCGCCTGGCCCGAGAAGATTTGCTCTTCCGCGCTGACGACGTCTACTTTCATGGTTGCCATATTGACTCCTCAGCGGTCGGGGGAGTCAGTGCGCGAGCACCGACTCCTACGCCCGATCGTTACTGGATCTTCTTCGCCTTTTCGAAGGCTTCGTCGATCGTACCGACCATGTAGAACGCCTGCTCGGGAAGATGGTCGCACTCGCCGTCGACAATCATCTTGAAGCCGCGGATCGTTTCCTTGAGCGGAACGTACTTGCCCGGCGAACCCGTGAACACTTCGGCGACGTGGAACGGCTGCGACAGGAAACGCTGGATCTTACGCGCACGCGCAACCGACAGCTTGTCCTCGGGCGAGAGTTCGTCCATGCCGAGAATCGCGATGATGTCGCGCAGTTCCTTGTAGCGCTGCAGCGTCTGCTGCACGCGACGCGTGATCGTGTAGTGCTCTTCGCCGATCACGTTCGGGTCGATCTGACGCGAGGTCGAATCGAGCGGGTCCACAGCGGGGTAGATACCGAGCGAGGCGATATCGCGCGAAAGCACGACCGTTGCGTCCAAGTGGCCGAACGTCGTAGCCGGCGACGGGTCCGTCAAGTCATCGGCAGGCACGTACACGGCTTGCACCGACGTGATCGAGCCCGTCTTCGTCGACGTGATGCGCTCTTGCAGCTTGCCCATTTCTTCAGCCAGCGTCGGCTGATAGCCCACCGCGGACGGCATCCGGCCGAGCAGCGCCGACACTTCCGTACCGGCCAGCGTGAAACGGTAGATGTTGTCCACGAAGAACAGCACGTCGAGACCTTCGTCGCGGAAATGCTCGGCCATCGTGAGGCCCGTCAGCGCCACGCGCAGACGGTTGCCAGGCGGCTCGTTCATCTGACCGTAGACGAGCGCGACCTTGTCGAGCACGTTCGAGTCCTTCATTTCGTGGTAGAAGTCGTTCCCTTCACGGGTACGCTCGCCCACGCCCGCGAACACGGAGTAACCGCCGTGCTCCTTCGCGATGTTGTTGATGAGCTCCATCATGTTCACGGTCTTGCCCACACCGGCGCCACCGAACAGGCCCACCTTGCCGCCCTTCGCGAACGGGCAGATCAAATCGATAACCTTGATGCCCGTTTCCAGCAGTTCCGTCGACGGCGACAGTTCGTCGAACGCCGGTGCCTTCTGGTGAATCGAACGCTTCGTTTCGCTTACGATCGGACCGGCTTCGTCGATCGGACGGCCGAGCACGTCCATGATGCGGCCGAGCGTCGGCTTGCCGACGGGCACGCTGATGGGCAAGCCCGTGTTCTTGACCATGATGCCGCGGCGCAGACCATCCGATGCGCCGAGACAAATGGTACGCACAACGCCGTCGCCCAGCTGCTGCTGAACTTCGAGCGTCAGTTCCGTGCCTTCAAGCACGAGGGCATCGTAGACCTTCGGCATGTGCTCGCGCGGGAATTCCACGTCGATCACCGCGCCGATGCACTGTACGATCTTGCCTTCTACCAAAGCAGTAGTACTCATCGCTTTTCCTTTAGATACTCAATTCTTCACTCGCGCAAGGGCGCAGTTCCGTACGAGGCGCGTCAGACCGCGGCAGCGCCGCCGACGATTTCCGACAATTCCTTCGTGATCGCTGCCTGGCGGCTCTTGTTGTACGACAGCTGCAGCTCGTTGATGACCGTCTTCGCGTTGTCCGACGCGGCCTTCATCGCGACCATGCGCGCCGATTGCTCGGACGCCATGTTCTCGGCCACGGCCTGATAGACGAGCGCCTCGACATAGCGCACGAGCAGCTCGTCCACGACAGCTTGCGGGTCCGGCTCGTAGATGTAATCCCACGCGGAGTTCGGCGTCGTCTTGTCGCTTTCGAAGTGCTCGGCCGACAGCGGCAACAACTGCTCGATCACAGGCTCCTGCTTCATCGTGTTGATGAAGCGCGTGTATGCGAGATACACGGCCGAGACCTTGCCTTCCGAGTAGAGATCGAGCTGCACCTTGACCGCGCCGATCAACTTTTCCAGATGCGGCGTATCGCCAAGCTGCACGACATGCGACGCGACCTTTGCATTGAGGCGGTTCAAGAACCCGAACCCCTTGCTGCCGATCGCGGTGGCCTCGATCTTCTGGCCTTTGTCGTCGAGCTCCTTGATCTTTTGCAACGAAGCGCGCATCACGTTCGTGTTCAAGCCGCCGCACAGACCCTTGTCCGTCGTCACGAGGATGAGGCCGGCCGCCTTCGCGCCTTCGTTCGACACCATGAACGGGTGACGATACTCGGGGTTCGCACGGCTCATGTGCGCTGCGATGTCGCGAACCTTTTCAGCGTACGGACGGGCGGCACGCATGCGCTCCTGCGCACGGCGCATCTTCGATGCGGCAACCATCTCCATCGCTTTCGTGATCTTGCGCGTGTTCTGCACGCTCTTGATCTTGCCGCGAATTTCCTTCATTCCAGCCATTGCTTGCTCCTTGTCGAGCCGAGTTAGCGCTTTAGCGCTTACTCGGAACCCATGCAAAGCTATCGAAGCCGCGTGGACCGTTCACTTCCGATGCACGCGGCTTCTAGGTCTCTATGCCTCGATCAATAAGCGCCCGACTTCTTGAAGTCCTTCAGAGCGGCGTGCAGCGCGCCCTCGTCGTCCTTCGACAAGTCCTTCGTGTCTTCGATGCGCTTCACGAGATCGGCATGGCTCGTCTTCAGGTATTCACGCATACCCTTTTCGAACGCAAGCACGTCCTTCACTTCGAGGTCGTCGAGATAACCGTTGTTCGCGGCGAACAGCGACACGGCCAGCTCCCACACCTGAAGCGGCTGATACTGCGGCTGCTTGAGCAGCTCCGTCACGCGGCGGCCGCGCTCGAGCTGCTTGCGGGTCGCTTCGTCGAGATCCGAGGCGAACTGCGCGAATGCAGCCAGTTCACGGTACTGCGCCAAGTCGGTACGGATACCGCCCGAGAGCTTCTTGACGACCTTCGTCTGAGCCGCACCGCCCACGCGCGAAACCGACACGCCCGCGTTGATGGCCGGACGGATACCCGCGTTGAACAAGTCCGTTTCAAGGAAGATCTGACCGTCGGTAATCGAGATCACGTTCGTCGGAACGAACGCCGTCACGTCGCCGGCCTGCGTTTCGATGACGGGCAGCGCCGTCAGCGAGCCGCTCTTGCCCTTCACTTCGCCGTTCGTGAACTTCTCGACGTACTCTTCCGAGACGCGCGCGGCGCGCTCGAGCAGACGCGAGTGCAGATAGAACACGTCACCCGGATACGCTTCGCGGCCCGGCGGGCGGCGCAGCAGCAGCGAGATCTGACGATACGCCCACGCTTGCTTGGTCAAGTCGTCGTAAATGATGAGCGCGTCTTGACCGCGATCGCGGAAGTATTCGCCCATCGTGCAACCCGAGTACGGCGCGAGATACTGCATCGCCGCCGATTCGGAAGCCGAAGCCGCAACGACGATCGTGTATTCGAGCGCGCCCGTTTCTTCGAGCTTGCGCACCACGTTCATGATCGACGAAGCCTTCTGGCCGATCGCGACGTAGATACAGATGAGGTCCTTGCCCTTTTGGTTGATGATCGCGTCGACAGCCACGGCGGTCTTGCCGCACTGACGGTCGCCGATGATCAGCTCACGCTGGCCGCGGCCGATCGGCACCATCGAGTCGATCGACTTCAGACCCGTTTGCACCGGCTGCGACACCGACTTACGCCAGATCACGCCCGGGGCGATCTTTTCGACAGCATCGGTCATCTTCGCATTGATCGGACCCTTGCCGTCGATCGGGTTGCCGAGCGCATCGACCACGCGGCCGATCAGCTCCGGGCCCACCGGCACTTCGAGAATGCGGCCCGTCGTCTTGACGATGTCGCCTTCCGAGATGTGCTCGTACTCACCGAGAATCACGGCGCCGACCGAGTCGCGCTCGAGGTTCAGCGCGAGGCCGAACGTGTTGCCCGGGAATTCGAGCATTTCGCCTTGCATCACGTCCGACAGACCGTGAATACGCACGATACCGTCGGTCACGGAGATCACGGTGCCTTGGTTGCGAACGTCCGCGCTCGCTTCAAGGCCCTGGATCCGGCTCTTGATCAGCTCGCTGATCTCAGAGGGATTGAGTTGCATTATTCGCTCCTGATGTTCAATTCTGTTGCGTGCCGCTGGGCATGTCGCGCACCGCTCAATTCGTGAGCGCCGTCTGCATGCCGGCGAGCCGCGCGCGGACCGAGGTATCGAGCACTTCGTCGCCAACCGTCACGCGCACGCCCCCGATCAGCGACGAGTCCACCTGGACCGTTGCCTTGAGCTTGCGCTTGAACTTGCGTTCGAGACTGGAGGTGAGATCGGCGAGTTGCTGGCCTTCGAGGGCAAATGCACTGACGATCAGCGCATCGGCAGCCCCTTCTCGAGCATTCTTCAGTTCGTCGAACTGCACGGCGATTTCGGGCAGCAACGACAGTCGATGATTGTCGACGAGCATCTGCACGAAATTCTTCGCCTGTGGCGCTTCCTTTTGCGGCGATTTGACCGCCGCGAGCAGAAGCTCGACGACTTGTGCGCGGCTCACCTTCGGATTCGTGGCGACCGACAGCACTTCCGGCAGACGCGCAACCTGTCCCAGCTCCTGCACAAGAGCGGACCAGGCAGCGACGTCGCCACCCTCGGCTACGCCGAATAGCGCTTCCGCGTACGGGCGGGCGATGGTTGCAAGTTCGGCCATGATCAGAGCTCGGCTTTCAGTTGATTGAGCAATTCGGCGTGGGCCGCTTGATCGATCTCGCGCTTCAAGATTTGCTCGGCGCCCTTCACCGCCAGCGCGGCGACTTCACCGCGCAGCGTTTCGCGCGCTTTCACGATCTGCTGGTCGGCATCGGCCTTGGCCTGCGCAATGATGCGGGCTGCTTCGGCTTGCGCATTGGCCTTGATTTCGTCGGCCACGGCGAGCGCGCGCTTTTCGGCATCGGCGATACGCTGCTGACCATCGTTGCGGGCTTGGGCGAGTTCCTGATCGACGCGTTTGTGCGCGGCTTCGAGTTCCGTCTTGCCCCTTTCGGCGGCGGCGAGGCCGTCGGCGATCTTCTTCGCGCGTTCGTCGAGAGCATTGATCAGCGGCGGCCACACGAACTTCATCGTGAACCACGCGAGGATCAGGAACACGACCATTTGCGCAAACAGGGTTGCGTTGAGATTCACGGTGTTTCCTTAAACGTTGCTGATTCGGAAAGTGAAACGGTAAGGCGCTCATCGACATTCACGTTCGATCAGCGCCCAAGATCCGTTTCGCCCCTTGCGCTCACGCATGCCGCCGCGGCGCAAACTTCCGAGAAACCTTAGCCTGCGAGCTTCGAGAGCAGCGGGTTCGCGAACGCAAACAGCATTGCCACACCGACGCCGATCAGGAACGCCGCGTCGATCAGACCGGCCAGCAGGAACATCTTGGTCTGGAGCGGGTTCATCAGTTCAGGCTGACGTGCGCAGGCTTCGATGTACTTGCCGCCCATCAGGCCGATACCGATACAGGCGCCGATTGCACCCAGGCCGATGATGATGCCGATACCGATGGCGGTCAGACCTTGGATGTTGGCGATAAAAGCTTGCATGATCACTCCTTTATAAAAGACTTTTTAGAACTGGATTTAGAGAAACGAAAACGAATCCGCTGACTGAGGCTTTACCGCATCAGTGCGCGTCATGCGCCTGGCCGATGTACACCAGCGTCAGCATCATGAAGATGAACGCTTGCAACAGCACGATCAGGATGTGGAAGATCGCCCAAACGCTGCCGGCGATCACGTGGCCGACAAAACCGAGCACCGTCGTGTCCGCGCCGAAATTCCAGATGCTGCCGAGCAAAGCGATCAACAGGAACAGCAATTCGCCGGCGTACATGTTGCCGAACAGCCGCATGCCGAGCGAAACGGTCTTGGCGACGAACTCGATGATATTCAGTGCAAGGTTAGGAATCCACAGCACCGGATGCGCGCCGAACGGTGCCGAGAGCAGCTCGTGTACGAAGCCGCCGGGGCCCTTGATCTTGAGGTTGTAATAGATCATCAGCACGAACACGCCGAGTGCGATACCGATGGTGCCGTTCAGGTCGGCCGTCGGCACGATGCGATGGTGCGAGATGACATCGGACAGCCCCAGGGCGCCGATCACACGGCCCGGCAGGTCGACCGGAATGAAGTCGAGCGAGTTCATGAGCGCGACCCAGACGAACACGGTCAGCGCGAGCGGCGCGATGAAAGCGCGGTTGCCGTGGATCATCGACTTCGATTGATCCTCGACCATCTCGACGAGCATCTCGATCGCGCACTGGAAGCGCCCCGGCACGCCCGACGTGGCGCGACCCGCGGCAAGACGCAGGATGAGGATGGTGATGACGCCGCACACGATCGACCAGAACAGCGTGTCGAGATTCCAGACGTGGATGTCGAAAATCGACGTCTGGTGCGCGGTGGAGAAGTTCTGCAAGTGATGCGCGATGTACTCGCTCGGATCGAGCGCGCGCGTGCCTTCGCTAGCTGCCATATCGTTAATGCCACCCAAATTGTCGAAAATCTTTCAGTGCAACGCGAGCGCGACCCAATACGTCTTGAGTGCGATGAGATAGGTCACGAGAAGCGGCAGCCACCGCACGTCGTGATACCAGAACGCGATCGCGACGAACATCGCAACCGTCACCCCCATCTTGAGCGCCTCGCCGATCATCCAACCGAGGATCGATCCACCCGCGCCCGTTCTTCCAAGACGTGCCGCGAACAACGCGCTCGGCACCCAACAAATCGCTCCCCCCAGGAACGCCGACAGCGCAGCAGCGCCCGGCGGCTCGTAAAACAGCCACCAAACCAGCGTTGCAACCAGGGACAAAACCATTTGCGCCATCACGACCCGGAACGGCGTGACGCGCGCTGGACGGCTCACTTTCGGGCCAAAAAGCTTTTCGGCCTCCGCCCGCGTGAGCGGAACGATATTTATATCTTGCTGCTCGGCATCCCACGCATCGTCGACGTGTTCGACGTGCGGCGCGGTGGAAACAGTCTGCGGCGCGCGTGCCTCGTGCCTTTCTTTCGGCTCTCGATCCGCCATCGCCTATCCCGCCAAAAACGACTGCTCAAAAACCATTTCCGACCCGCCGCCTTCGTCGCGCGCGCTTCCGACTTCTTACGCCACGTGCGAGCTTCTTTCGACGTGCTTACGGGGCTGCCTAGCTAATAAATCCGGGCGATTGTAAGCGATAGTCGCAGGTGATTCAAGACTTTAGGCCGAACGGCGAGTTGGCTCGAACCCTCTCCCGACACCCGCACGTGCCGCCGCGGGCGCTCCCCGGCTGAATGCCCGTTGCAAGGCAGCTGCAAGTGGCACGCCGGCTCAATGCCAGAGCACGAGCCACGCGCCGAACGCCGTCGCGACGATCCAGAACGGTATCGACAGAAGATGAAACGCGGACCACGCGCCGCGCTCTTTGGCAAGCCTGATGGCGATGAGGTTCGCCAGCGAGCCGATGCCCAGGCCGAAGCCACCGACGCTGACACCGAAGGCCAGTGCGCGCCAGTCATGGGTGAATTCCGCGAGCATGATTGCCGCGGGGACGTTGCTGATGCCCTGCGAGAGCACCGCGCCTGCGACAAAAGCGCGCAGGGGCGTCTCGATGCCGATTGCCGCGATCGTCGCCTTGATCCAGGGCAGCGCCGCGACGCTGCGCAAGACGATGAACATCAGCACGAAGATGAGAAGAAGCGGCCAGTCGATCTTCAGTACGGCGTCGCGCCGCCAGACTAGAAACGCCAGCCCGACGGCGGCCAGTCCGATCGCGGCGTGATGCGAATCGGCCAGCAACACGAACGCGACGAAAAAAAGCGCCGCCACCGCGGCATAGACGCGGTCCACGGGTTGTGTCGGTGCATCGCGCGACAGATCGAGGGCGCGCGGCTTGAACGCAAAAAACGCCACGGCGTACAGCATCGCGGTCAGTGCGGCGCAAAGCGGCAGCAGCGCATAGATGAAAGCGGCGAAGGAAACGCCGCTCACCTGCCAGAGAAAGAGGTTTTGCGGGTTACCGAGCGGCGTCAGGATCGAACCCGCGTTGACCGCGAGCGCCGCGAAAATGGTCAATCGCTTGACAGGCAGCGGCGTGAGCCGATTCAGCGACAGTACCAGCGGAATGACGACGAAGAGCGCGACGTCGTTCGTCACGAGCATCGAGAGCCCCGCCGCCAGCCCGATCAAGAGCGCGGCGAGAGCCCGTTCCGAATGCACGCGGTGCACGACACGATGCGCGAGCCACATCAGAAAGCCTGACAGCTCGACTGCCTTCGTAAGAATCAGCAAGCCGGCAAGCGTCTGGACCGTGGGCCAATCGACAAGCTGAGGCAATTCACGCCATGCACGCGGATGCAAACACTGCAGCGCAATCAACGCCGCGACGAGAATGGCCAGCACTGGCTCGTTCGCGACAAATCGGACGATTTTGCGCAATCCGGGCAGCCTAGTGCCCCGCGTCTCCTCTCGGAAGCTCATGCGCTGGCGTTACCGCGCAAACGCGCGAGTATGCCTTCGAGTGCGTCGAGGCTGCCGAATTCGATCTGCAATTGACCGCGTCCGCGGCGACCCAGTTTGATCTTGACCGCAGACGCAAGGAGATCGGAGAGTTCCTCTTCGAGCCGGCGCGTATCGCGGCCGCCGTCCTGATTCGCGCGCGCCTTCACCGTCGGTGCCGCTTTCGTGGTCGCGGTGACGAGCCGTTCCGTTTCCCGCACCGACATCTGCTTGTTCACGACCTGATTGGCGAGCGTGATCTGCGTCGCCGCGTCCACCGCCAGCAGCGCGCGCGCATGGCCCATGTCGAGATCGCCCGCCAGCAGCATCGTCTGAACCGGCGAAGCCAGATTGAGCAGTCGCAACAGATTCGATACGGCGCTACGCGAGCGCCCAACCGATTCGGCCGCCTGCTCGTGCGTGAAATTGAATTCATCGAGCAACCGCTGAATGCCCTGCGCTTCTTCGAGCGGATTCAGATCTTCGCGCTGAATGTTCTCGATGAGCGCCATGGCCGCCGCAGCCTGGTCCGGCACATTCTTCACGAGCACCGGCACTTCGTCGAGTCCGGCCAGATGCGCGGCGCGGAATCGCCGCTCGCCCGCGATGATTTCGTACTTTTCCGCCGAGACGGGACGCACGAGAATCGGCTGCATCAGACCTTGTGCGCGAATGCTCGCGGCAAGCTCTTGCAGACTTCCCTCGTCCATGCGCGTGCGCGGCTGATATTTGCCGGCCTGCAGACGGCTCAACGGCAGCACGTGCGGCGCGGCTTCGCTTTTGACCGCCGCCGCGATGTCGGGACTACCGCCAAGCAGCGCCTCGAGACCTCGCCCCAACCCTTTCTTCTTCGCTACTGCATTCATCCCAATCAGCTCCCTCGGTCTGCATTCCGTATGGCCGCGCGCGTCAGATCCCACGCACGCGTTCAATCATTTCCGCGCCGAACTGCACATATGCCTGGGCCCCACGTGAAGCGCGGTCGAAGACGACGCCAGGCAGACCGTAGCTCGGCGCCTCGGCAAGCCGCACATTGCGTGGGATGACGGCATCGAACACCTTGTCGCCGAAGTGTTCCTTCAGTTGATCCGAAACCTGCTGCTGCAGCGTGATGCGCGGATCGAACATGACACGCAGCAGGCCGATGACCTTCAAATCGCGATTCAGATTCGCATGGACTTGCTTGATCGTATTGACGAGATCGGACAGACCTTCGAGCGCGAAATACTCGCACTGCATCGGAATGACGACACCGTGCGCCGCGCACAGGGCGTTCAGCGTCAGCAGCGACAACGCGGGCGGACAGTCGATGAGCACGAAATCGTAATCGTCGGCCACGCGCGCAATTGCTTCCTTCAATTGACGTTCGCGGTTCTCCACGCTGACGAGTTCGATCTCCGCACCAGCGAGTTCACGGTTCGCCGGCAGCACATCGTATGCGACCGCCTCGGGTTTGAGACGCGCGTCGGCCACGGAGACGCCATCGACAAGCACCTCGTACACCGTGCTCTCGCACTTCGCCTTGTCGATGCCGCTACCCATCGTCGCGTTGCCCTGCGGATCGAGATCGATGAGCAACACGCGCTGCCCTTGCGATACGAGACTCGCGGCGAGATTGACCGCCGTCGTCGTCTTGCCGACGCCGCCCTTCTGATTCGCGACGCAGAAGATTTTTGCCATCGTTTATTGGGTCCTAAGCGTGATAAGCGGAGCGATCGTCGGATGCGAGGCGCCCGGGCACAATCTCGACCAGATGCCGCTCGGCATCGAGCAACGGAACGTCCAGCCGAATGGTCTGCACCACGCGGACATCCGCTGGCAGCCGCGAAATTTCGGCATCGGGACGCACACCTTTCATGGCCCAGATCGCCCCTCGTTCGCTGACGAGGTGCCGCGCAAGTGTAACGAAATCGGCGAGCTCTGCGAATGCGCGGGAGACGATCGCGTCGAATTTCCCTGGGACTTCGGCGCCCGGACGCAACGTTTCCACCCTGCCCGTGACGACCGAAACGTTGTTCAGCTTCAGTTCCGCCTTGACCTGCGCTTGAAACGCCGTCTTCTTCTGAACGATGTCGTTCAGCGTGACGGCACGCTCCGGAAATACGATGGCGAGCACGATGCCGGGCAAACCACCGCCCGATCCCACATCGAGAATGCTGTCACCGACGCGCGCGGCAAGATGCGGCGCGATCGAAAGCGAGTCCAGGACGTGCTGAATCAGCATCTGCCGTGGGTCGCGGATCGCCGTCAGGTTGTAGACGGCGTTCCACTTCGACAGAAGCCCCAGATAGTCGAGCAGCCGCTCCGACTGCTCGTCGGATAGCGCCAGACCAAGACCCGCTACGCCCGCATTCAGCATGCCGCGCAACGTGTCTCGATCCAGCGTCTGCCCCGCCCCCTTGCGCGATGAACTCATCGCGCCGCCGACGCGGCGTCCGAACCGCCATCGTCGTGAACCACCGATGCCGCCCGCCGGCCGAGCCCTTTCTTCAGATGAACCATGAGCAGGGAGATCGTGGCGGGGGTGATGCCCGAGATTCGCGACGCCTGCCCGATCGTTTCCGGACGGAACTGCTCGAGCTTTTGACGCGCCTCGAACGACAGACCGCGCACCGCCGCGTAGTCGATGCCCTCCGGCAGACGCGTGCTCTCGTTCGCCTCGTTGCGCTCGATCTCGTCTGCCTGACGATCGATATAGCCCTGGTACTTGATGCCGATCTCGATTTGCTCCTCGATCTGCGCGAGCAGTACCGGATCGTCAGCCAACGGCTCCGTGGGCCCGCACGAACCGTCGCGCAACGCGCAGATGCCTGCGTAGCTGATGCCGGGACGGCGTAGCAGATCCGCCAGACTGTATTCGTGGTCGATTGGCTTGCCGAGCAATGCGGTCGCTTCCTCAGCCGACAGCGTTTTCGGATTCACCCAAGTCATCTTCAGACGTTCTGTTTCACGTGAAACAGCGTCGCGCTTGCGGGAGAAAGCATCCCACCGGACGTCGTCCACTACGCCAAGCTCGCGCCCAATTTCCGTCAAGCGCATGTCCGCATTATCTTCACGAAGGCTCAGACGATACTCGGCCCGGCTCGTGAACATCCGATAGGGCTCGGATACGCCGCGCGTAACCAGATCGTCGACCAACACGCCCAGATACGCCTGGTCGCGCCGCGGGCTCCAGGCATCTCGCTCTTGCACATACCGCCCGGCATTGATACCCGCGAGCAGCCCCTGCGCCGCCGCTTCCTCATAGCCCGTGGTGCCGTTGATCTGGCCCGCGAAAAACAATCCCTTGATCGCCTTCGTCTCGAGCGATGCCTTCAGCCCGCGCGGGTCGAAGTAATCGTACTCGATGGCATAACCGGGCCGGAGGATGTGCGCGTTCTCCAAGCCCCGCATCGAACGAACGAGTGCCAGCTGGACATCGAACGGCAAGCTCGTCGAAATACCGTTGGGATAAAACTCGTTCGTCGTCAGCCCCTCGGGCTCAAGAAAGATCTGATGCGACGCCTTCGAGGCGAATCGATGAATCTTGTCCTCAATCGAAGGGCAGTAACGCGGCCCCACCCCCTCGATTACACCGGTATACATGGGCGACCGGTCCAGCCCGCCCCGAATGATGTCGTGGGTCTGCTCGTTGGTATGCGTGACCCAGCACGGCACTTGGCGCGGATGTTGTTCGGCTCGACCCAGGAACGAGAAAACCGGCACCGGGTCCAGATCGCCGGGCTGCTCTTCGAGCACGGAAAAATCGATGGTACGGCCATCGATACGCGGCGGCGTCCCGGTCTTCAACCGCCCCTGCGGCAGCTGCAGTTCCTTGAGCCGAGCAGACAGGGACACGGCTGCCGGATCGCCGGCGCGTCCACCGGTGTAGTTGTTGAGGCCAACGTGGATCTTCCCATCGAGGAACGTACCAGCCGTCAACACCACTGCGCGGGCGCGAAAACGAATGCCGACCTGTGTCACGGCACCCACCACGCGATCGCCTTCGACGATCAGATCTTCGACCGCCTGCTGAAACAAGCTCAAATTCGGCTGATTTTCGAGCCGGTGGCGAATCGCCTGCTTGTACAGCAGGCGATCGGCCTGGGCCCGTGTTGCTCGCACCGCGGGCCCTTTCGACGAATTGAGGATCCGGAATTGGATGCCGCCTTCATCGGTTGCGGCCGCCATTGCGCCGCCGAGCGCGTCGACTTCCTTGACCAAATGACCTTTGCCAATGCCGCCAATCGACGGATTGCAGCTCATCTGGCCGAGCGTTTCGATGTTGTGTGTCAATAGCAGCGTCTTTGCGCCCATGCGCGCGGAGGCCAAAGCGGCTTCCGTGCCGGCATGACCGCCGCCGACGACGATGACGTCAAATTCAGTGGGATAAAGCATTGCGGACCCCGCGACGAGAACGCGTGCGGGCCATTCGAGAGCGGATATGCGCGAAATTATAGCGGGTTCGAGGACATCATGATCTCCGTTAAGTGGCTAACGGAGTGTTTCACGTGAAACCAACGCGTGTTTTCAACGTGCTGCGAATATTCATTCCACGACCAGCGCGGTTTAGGGCGTTTTCCGCGCAAGCCCCAGGTACGTCTCGATTACGCGTGGATTGGCGGCCAGTTCGGCCGCCGGACCTTCGAGTACGACTTCGCCGGTCTCGAGCACATAGCCGTAGTCCGAAACCTGAAGCGCGGCGCGCGCGTTCTGTTCGATCAGCAGTATGGCGACACCAGTCTGCCTGAGCGCGCTGACGACATGGAAGATCTCCTTGACGATCAGCGGCGCCAGACCAAGGCTCGGTTCGTCGAGCATGAGCAAATCCGGCTTGCCCATCAGGGCACGACCGAGCGCCAGCATTTGCCGCTCGCCGCCGGAAAGGGTGCCGGCGGCTTGCCGCCGCCGCTCCTTCAGCCGCGGGAAAAGCGTGAAGACGTGTTCGAGTTGATCCAGGAAATTCCGCTCGCCCATGCGCTTGCGTCGATAGGCGCCGAGCACCAGGTTGTCTTCCACGGACATCGTCGAGAAAAGCTCGCGCTTCTCGGGCACGAGGCAGAGGCCACGCCCGACGCGTGCCTCGATGGGCAATGTGCTTACATCGGCGCCGCGGTATCGAACTTGGCCCTCGGCATGGCCCGTCGGAGGCAAGGCGCCCATGACCGCATTGAGCAGCGTCGACTTCCCCGCTCCGTTTGGCCCGATTACGCTGACGATCTGCCCGGGCGGCACCGACACCGCCACATCGTGCAGCGCCTCGACCTTCCCATAACGCACCGATAAACCCGCCACAGCGAGGATCGGCCCAGCCGCCGTTCCATCCATCAATCCACCCCGCCGAGATAAGCCTCGAGCACCGCCGGATCGCTCTGGATCTCCCGCGGCAGTCCCTCGGCGATGCGCGTGCCGAATTCCATGACGACGAGCCGGTCGGCCAGATTCATCACGAAATCCATGTCGTGTTCGACGAGCAGCACGCTCATTCCTTCGGCCTTCAACTGGCGCAGGAGCTCGGCGAGCCTTTGTTTCTCCTGGTACCGCAGGCCGGCTGCCGGCTCGTCGAGCAGCAACAGCGCGGGATCGCAGCACAATGCGCGTGCGATTTCGAGGATACGTTGCGCCCCGAGCGAAAGGCTGCCCGCCTCTTCGTACAGATGCGCCCCCAGACCGACACGCGTCAGCTGTCGCGCCGCCTCGGCCATGAGGCACGCTTCTTCGGCGCGATTGAGCCGCACGATGCTGCGCCAGACGCCGGCCGATCCGCGCAAGTGCGCGCCGATTGCGACGTTTTCGAGCACGGTCATGCCCGGCAGCAGCTTGACGTGCTGGAACGTGCGGCCAATTCCGCGGCGGACGATCTCGCGCGCGTTCAGCGTGTCGATGCGCTCGCCCGCGAACCGGATGGTGCCGCGTGTCGCTTGCGATACACCCGTCACGAGGTTGAACGTCGTCGATTTGCCGGCGCCATTGGGCCCGATGAGCCCGACGATCTGCCCCGCTCTCACTTCAAAGCTGACATCGTCGACCGCAACGAGACCGCCGAACGTCTTGCGCGCCCCCTCTACGACCAGCAACGGCTCGCCGGCCGTCGGTTTTGTGCGCTGCGGCAAAGGCGGCGCGTCCTCGGGTGCTCGCGCACCAGAGGGCGTCGGAAAGGCCCGTGCCACGAAGGGCCAAACACCTTGCCGCGCATGCTGCAATAGCAGCACCATGACGATGCCAAAAACGATGACTTCGAAATTACCGCTCTGACCGAGCAGCACAGGCAGGATCGATTGCAAGTAGTCCTGCAGGATCGTCAGGATCGCGGCGCCGAGTATTGCGCCCCAGACATGGCCCACCCCACCCACCACGGCCATGAACAGGTATTCGATGCCGTGGTTCAGGCCGAATGGCGTTGGGTTCACCGCGCGCTGCAAGTGCGCGTAGAGAAATCCCGAAATTGCCGCAAGCACGGCCGAATAGACAAAGATGACAACACGCATCCACACCGTGTTGACGCCCATGGCTTCGGCCATCGTAGCGGCGCCGCGCAGTGCTCGGATGGCGCGTCCTGGCCGGCTGTTGAGCAGGTTCTGCACAGAGACGATCGCTGCGAGCACGACGAGCCAAATGACGTAATAGATGCTCCTGCCTGACGCGAGCGACAACCCGAACAACGAGAGCGCCGGGATACCGCTGATTCCGTCGTATTTGCCGAGCGCTTCCAGATTGCCAAAGAGGTAATACAGCGAGAGACCCCAGGCAATCGTCCCGAGCGGCAGAAAATGCCCGGACAGGCGCATCGTCACCGCGCCGATGATCAGCGCTACGAGCACCGTCAGCGCGATGCCGGCAAAGAGCGCGAGCCACGGCGAGACGCCCACCCGGGTGGTCAGAAAAGCGCTCGCGTAGGCGCCGACGCCGACGAATGCGGCTTGGCCGAAACTCGTCATGCCGCCGACTCCGGTCAACAGGACGAGGCCGATCGCCACGATCGAATAAAGGCCGATGTAGTTGAGCAGCGTGATCCAGTACTCGGGCGCGTGGAGGGGCCCCGGCAACACCGGTAGCGCGAAGATTGCCACGAGAAAGAACCAGAACGGCTTGGCGACCGAAGCCCCCTTGGGGGGCAGCGAGCGAGGGAGTCGTCTCATTCAGTCTTCGTCCTCTTCGACGTGCGGGCTTGCCAGGCTGCGCCAAAGCAGCACCGGAATGATGACGGTGAACACGATCACCTCTTTGTAAGCGCTTGCCCAGAACGACGAATACGATTCGAGCAGCCCGACGAGCAGCGAACCGGCTGCCGCGAGCGGATAGCTGACCAGCCCCCCGATGATTGCACCGACGAAGCCTTTCAGGCCGATCAGAAAACCGGAGTCGTAATAGATCGTGGTGAGCGGCGCGACGAGTACGCCCGACAATGCGCCCAGCGCCGCTGCCAGCGTGAACGCGAGCCTGCCCGCTTGAACCGTCCCGATGCCGACGAGCTGAGCGCCGAGGCGGTTCACCGCGGTGGCGCGCAGCGCCTTGCCCGAAATCGAGCGGTCGAAATAGACGTAGAGCGCGACGATGAGCGCGAGCGCCGTAAGCACGACCCAGATGCTCTGCCCCGACATCGTCAGGCCGCCGATGGCCAGCGTCGCATCCGAGAACGGTGTCGTGCGCGAGCCCTCCGCGCCGAACATCCAGAGACCCAACCCAACCATTGCGAAGTGCACCGCGACCGCAACGATCAGCAGCAGCAGCGTCGAGGCTTGGGCGATCGGCTCATACGCGAGCCGGTAAATGAACGGCCCCATCGGCACCACGATCAGCAGCGTCAACGCCACTTGCGCGAGCATCGGCATCGGGTGCGCGCTCAAACGCGCGCTGATCAGATAGACCGCAAACGGAAAGATCAGATACCGGCCGACAAGCAGCCCAACGCTGCGAGCGAAGCCCTGCGCTTGTCCGGATCGACGAACGAGCGCAAGCGCTTGCGTGACGAAGCAGGCCGCGCCGAGCGCCATCAGCAGGATGGTCGTGGGCGGCAGCTTGTTTGCCTGCAGCGCCGCGAGCGTGAGCGCCCCGTAGGACACGAACTCCCCTTGCGGGATGAAGATGACGCGCGTCACCGAAAAGACGAGCACGAGCGCCAGCGCAAGCAGCGCGTAGACGGCACCCGTCGTCACGCCATCCTGCGCGAGGATGGCCGCGATCGATAGATCCATGCTTCGCTGCCCCGACTATTCGCCGACGACCTTCCACTTCCCGTCGACGATCTGCACCATCACACGCGCACGCTTGTCGAAGCCGTTGTGATCGGTAGCGGTGATCGTCATGATGCCGTGCGAGACGGGCAGGTTCTTGATGCCTTCGAGCGCCGTGCGTAGCGCAGCGCGAAACTCGGGCGTGCCGGGTTGCGCGGACTTCAGCGCGACGGGGATTGCCTGCTGCAGCATCTGGCCCGCGTCCCACGCGTGTCCGCCGAATGTGACGACGGAGCCGGCGCCGTATTTGCCTTCGTACGCGCTCTTGTAAGCGAGCGCGGATTTCTTCACGGGATTCGAATCGGCCAGTTGGTCCGCCACGAGAATCGGGCCGACAGGTAGCACTTCCCCGTCGCAATCCTTGCCGCATACACGCAGGAAATCGTTGTTCGCGACGCCGTGCGTCTGATACACCTTGCCCGCGTAGCCGCGCGCCTTCAGCTCTTTTGCCGGCAGCGCGGCGGGCGTGCCCGATGCGGCAATGAGCACGGCATCGGGCCGTGTGCCGATGGTCTTGAGCACCTGTCCGGTTACCGAGGTATCCGTGCGCGCATAGCGCTCGTCGCTGACGAGCTTGAGACCATGTTCGCCCGCGGCCTTCGTGAAGGCCTGATGCCAGCTTTCGCCATAAGCGTCGGTAAAGCCGATGAAGCCCACCGTCTTCACGCCGTGAGACTGCATGTAGCTCGCGATCGCGTCGGCCATGAGACTGTCGTTTTGCGGCGTCTTGAAGGCCCAGGTGCGCTTGGCATCGACCGGCTGCACGATGTTGGCCGAAGCGGCCATCGAGATCATCGGCGTTTTCGCTTGGGAGATGACGTCGAGCATCGCCATCGAGTTCGGCGTCGTGCTCGAGCCGACGATGACATCGACGTGGTCTTCGTCGATGAGCTTGTGTGCGTCCTGAACGGCCTTCGTGGTATCGGAAGCATCGTCGAGCACGAGGTACTGCACGCTCTTGCCGCCGATTTCCTTCGGCAGCAGCTCGACGGTGTTTTTCTCGGGAATGCCGAGCGACGCGGCCGGGCCCGTGGCGGACAGCACCACGCCGACTTTCACCTGAGCGAACACGGCGCCGCTTGCGCACACCAGCGCTGCGATCGTGCCGTTACGGATGCACTGCTTTATCGTCATTGTGGGTCTCCGAGGCCGCAAGAAAAAACTGCGATGCAAAATAAAAGCGCTGTTGGATCACTCCAACAGCGCTTTCGTCCGGGCACTGAGTGCCTCGATTGTCTCCTCGTTCTCCACCTGCAAATTCGGTGCATCAGAACTGGAACGAAGATTAAACGCCCCCGTCTGGGGCGACAACCTAGCACTTTCCCTAGTGGTGTGCATCCACGCGCAATCCATAGGCATCCGGCACACAAAACGCACGTACGTCACGCTCACGCACGCAGCATACGCACGCGGGACACGATTTCGCCGACGATGCCGCGGCGAAACGCGAGCACGCACACGATGAAGATGAACCCCACCACGATCGTCGTGGATTCGCCGAGCGTGTTGAACCAGGCGATGCCTGTGGCCGACGCCAGGGCGCCACCGATATCGCCGAGCCTGTCTTCGAGAATGATGATCAGCGTGGCGCCGAGCACCGGCCCGAAGAGCGTCCCCATTCCGCCAACGAGCGTCATCAGCACGACGAGACCCGACATCGTCCAGTGCGCGTCGCTGAGCGTCTCGAAGCCAAGCACGAGCACCTTGAGCGACCCTGCCAGACCCGCGAGGCCGGCCGACAGCACGAACGCGAGCAGCTTGAAGCGATCGGTATCGTAGCCAAGCGAAACGGCACGCGGCTCGTTCTCGCGGATGGCTGTCATCAGCTGGCCGAATGGCGAATGGACGATGCGCACGATGAGCGCGAAGGCGAGCGTCACCACCACGAGCACGAGGTAATAGAGCGCGACATCGGAAGACAGGTCGATCGCCTTGAAGAGCGTGCCGCGCGACACGCCTTGCAAGCCGTCTTCGCCATGCGTGAACGGCGCCTGCAGATAGATGAAGTAGATCATCTGCGCGAAGGCGAGCGTGACCATGGCGAAGTAGATGCCCTGCCGCCGGATCGCAAAGAGGCCGACGACGAACCCGAGTAGCGTCGCGGCCAACGTGCCGGCGATGACGCCGACGAGCGAGGGAAACCCGAGCGACTGAATCGCGAAGCCGGTGACATAGCCCGCGGTGGCGAGGAACATCGCGTGGCCGAACGACAGCAACCCCGTATAGCCGATCAGCAGATTGAAGGCCGCCGCAAAGAGCGCGAAGCAGAGCACCTTCATGACAAACACCGGATAAACGCCGACCCACGGCGCAATCAGAAGGCCCGCGAACAGCAGGCCGTAGAGCGCTTTTCTCTGCATCACCGTTCCTTGCCGAAAAGACCCGCGGGGCGCGCGAGCAGCACGAGCGCCATGATGACGAAGACGACGGTGGACGACGCCTGCGGATAGAACACGCGCGTAAAGCCTTCGACGACGCCGAGCATCAGGCCGGTCAGGATCGAGCCCATGATCGAGCCCATGCCGCCTATCACGACAACGGCAAACACGGTGATGATCATCGATTGCCCCATCAGCGGCGAGACCTGGATGACCGGTGCGGCCAGCACGCCCGCGAAGGCCGCGAGTGCCACACCGAAACCGTAGGTGAGCGTGATCATGAGCGGCACGTTCACGCCGAAGGCCTCGACGAGCTTGGGGTTCTCGGTACCCGCTCGCAAATAAGCGCCGATGCGCGTCTTCTCGATGACGAACCACGTGGCGAAGCACACGATCAGCGAGGCCACGACCACCCATGCACGATAGTTCGGCAGGAGCATGAATCCGACGTTCGTTGCGCCCGCAAGCAATTCCGGAACGTCGTAGGGCTGCCCTGATGAACCGTAGAGCGAGCGGAATACGCCTTCGATGACGAGCGTAATACCGAACGTCAGCAGCAAGCCATAGAGATGATCGAGCCGATAGAGCCAGCGAAGCATCGTGCGCTCGATCAGGACACCGAACGCGCCGACCACGAGGGGTGCCAAAGCGAGCATCGCCCAGTACGGCAGACCCAGATAGTTGAACCCCATCCAGGCGAGCATCGCGCCGAGCATGAACAACGCGCCATGCGCGAAGTTGATCACGTTGAGCATGCCGAAAATCACGGCGAGCCCCAGGCTCAGAATCGCGTAGAACGATCCGTTGACGAGCCCGAGCAACAGCTGGCTCAAGAGCGCGGGCAGCGGAATGCCGAAGATGTCCATTTAACCTGCCGTCGAAAAGAGAAAGACGCGCGCGAACAACGCGGCGCGCGTCGTCGTCACGCGCCGCTCAGCGCCCTACTTCCAAAGCTCGCACTGCGTTTCCGCCTTCGTGCCGAACGCCTCGTCGCCGGGAATCGTCGCCTTCACCGTGTAATAGTCCCAAGGCTTCTTCGATTCAGCAGGCGTCTTCACCTGATAGAGATGCATGTCGTGGACCATGACGCCGTCGGGGCGAACGGTGCCCTTCGCATAGAAGTCGTCCACTTTCAGCTTCCGGACCTGCTCCATCACCTTGTCAGCATCGGTCGTGCCGGCAGCTTTGACCGCGTTCAGGTAATCCATCGTCGCCGAGTAGTCGGCGGCCTGCAGGCTCGACGGCATCTTCCCCGTCTTCTTGAAGTACTTCTGAGCCCATGCGCGCGACTTGTCGTCCTGATCCCAGTACCAGCTGTCCGTGAGCAGCAGGCCCTGCGCCGTTGGCAAGCCGACGCTGTGAACATCGTCGATGAACATCAGCAACGCCGCGATCTTCATCGTCTTCGTGATGCCGAACTCCTTGGCAGCCTTGATTGAATTTACGGTGTCCCCACCGGCATTCGCGAGGCCGAGCACTTGCGCCTTCGACGCCTGAGCCTGAAGCAGGAACGACGAGAAGTCCGAAGCCGAAAGTGGATGGTAAGCGTGGCCCAGCACCTTGCCACCGTTCTTCTCGACGACCTCGGTCGTGTTCTTGTCGAGCGACTTGCCGAACGCGTAATCGGCGGTCAGGAAGTACCAGCTCTTGCCCCCCTGCTTCACGATCGCCGAACCCGTACCCCTGGCCAGAGCCGTCGTGTCATAGGCGTAGTGGACCGTGTAGGGCGTGCACTTGCCGTTCGTGAGAGCATCGGTTCCCGCACCGATGACAAAGAACGGCCGCTTCTTTTCCTTGATCACGTCGTTCATCGACAAGCCCGTCGCCGAGTTCGTCCCGCCGATCAGCATATCGAGACCTTCCGTGTCGATCCACTTGCGCGCTGTCGAAGCGGCGATGTCGGCCTTGTTCTGGTGGTCCTGGGTGATCAGCTTGATCGGCAATCCGTTGACTTTGCCGCCAAAGTCGTCGATGGCCATTTGGATCGCCGTGGCGCCGCCCTTGCCGTCGATGTCGGCATAGAGTCCCGACATATCGGTGATGAAACCGATCGTGACCTGACTCTCGGCCGCTTTGGCCTGCATGGCCAGCCCCGCGGCGAGCGCGGCAGCGGTCAATGCGAGCGTGCGGGCAGTGCTTGCGAACAAACGGGTTCTCATCAGTATCTCCTTCGCTTATGGTTGTTCGTGCAACTATTTTTACGCATGCGCCGCGCCGCGCCGCATGTAAGGAAACGCTTGGAGGCCCAGGAACAGGCCTAGACGCCGAGCAGATCGTGCAGCACGGGCATCTTGCGTTCGAGCTCGCTCGCTTCGAAGTGCTCGACGATGTGTCCATGCTCCATGACGTAGAACCGGTCCGCAAGCGGTGCCGCGAAGCGGAAGTTCTGCTCGACCATGACGATGGTATAGCCGCGCGCTTTGAGCGTCAGGATCATGCGCGCCAATGTCTGCACGATGACGGGTGCAAGCCCCTCGGAAATTTCATCGAGCAGCAGCAGGTTCGCTCCCGTGCGCAAGATGCGCGCCACGGCGAGCATCTGCTGCTCGCCGCCCGACAGCCGCGTGCCCTGGCTCGAGCGACGCTCCTTCAGGTTCGGGAACATCGTGTAGATCTCATCGATCGGCATCGCGTCCTTTCCCGCGCCCACCATCGGCGGCAGGATCAGATTCTCCTCGCACGACAGGCTCGAAAAGATGCCGCGCTCTTCAGGGCAATACCCGACACCGCAATGCGCGATCTTGTGCGTCGGCAGCCCGATCGTCTCGCGTTCGCCGATGCGAATGGAGCCCGCCCGACGCCCCGTGAGACCCATGATCGCGCGTAACGTCGTCGTGCGCCCCGCTCCGTTGCGGCCGAGCAGCGTCACGACTTCGCCGCGATTCACCGTGAGATCGACGCCATGCAGGATATGCGATTCGCCGTACCATGCCTGCAGCCCGGCGATCGTCAGCGCCGGCGTCCCCTGCGGTGCGGCGGCTACCGCCCGCGCATCGGGCTCGACGTTTCGATGCTCGATCTCGTTCATCCGTGCGCCCCAGTGAGGGCGGCATCGGCGCTGCCCATATACGCCTGCATCACGAGCGGATTCTTCGAGACTTCCGCATAGCTGCCTTCGGCAAGCACCTCGCCGCGCTGCAAGACGGTGATCGTATCGGATATACCCGCGATGACGTTCATGTTGTGCTCGACCATCAGGATCGTGCGGCCCGCCGAAACCTTTTTGATGAGCGCGGTCACACGATCGACATCTTCGTGGCCCATGCCCTGTGTCGGCTCGTCGAGCAGCATGAGCTCCGGCTCCATGGCCAGCGTCGTCGCGATTTCGAGTGCCCGCTTGCGGCCGTACGAGAGTTCGACCGTCGGCGTATCGGCGAAATCGGTCAGGCCCACCTGCGACAGCAGATCGTGGGCCTGCTCGTCGAGCGCGTGCAGTGTGCGCTCGGAGCGCCAGAAATGATAGGCAGTGCCGAGCGTGCGTTGCAAGCCCACGCGGACATTCTGCAAGACGGTCAAATGCGGAAATACGGCCGATATCTGAAACGAACGGATGATGCCCCGGCGCGCAATCTGCGCCGGCCGCTCGCGCGTGATATCGACATGGTTGAAAACGATTTGCCCCGCGCTGGGTTCGAGAAACTTCGTGAGCAGGTTGAAGCAGGTCGTCTTGCCCGCGCCGTTCGGGCCGATCAGCGCATGGATCGAGCCGCGGCGCACGCGCAGGTTCACGCCGTTGACGGCAGTGAACCCTTTGAATTCCTTGGTGAGCCCGCGCGTTTCGAGAATCGTGTCGCCGAGAATCATGTCCCCTTCCATGCCGAAGTCGGGCGTTGCACTGCTTTGAGGCACCGAGTGGGCACCTCGCATCGGAACGAAGCTCCGATGTCGATCGCAAGCTCCGCTATTTTTTTGGCATGGTGCATCAACGCGGGAAGGTCGGCCCCGCACCATGCGGCACCGGGAATTGTCTCCCCAATGATGCAGCGCATTCATCGGGATTTGCACTTAGGTTTGTTTACGTAATCCCGAGAGCCGCGCGGCGACCGACATATCGCCACTACGCTTCGGCGTTCAAGCCAACCGATTCGCAGGCTCGCTCATCTGTCGCAATGCGTGAAAGCGAAGCGGCATCGGAATGGCGGTCAGCGGATGCCCTCGCCAGAACGTTCAGTCACAACAGCGGCAGCATCGGACGATGCAATTGAATCCGCATATCCGGACGAGGCCCTCGCGCCGCTTCGCCGGTCGGCGCGAATCATCTCGCTGGCACGCTCGGCAATCATCATCGTCGGCGAATTCGTGTTGCCCGACGTGATGGTCGGCATCACCGACGCATCGACCACGCGCAGTCCCGCGATGCCGATGACCCGCAGTCGGGAATCCACGACCGCCCCGGGATCGTCGGTCGTCCCCATTCGGCAAGTGCCGACCGGGTGAAAAATCGTCGTGCCGACCGCGCCGGCCGCCTTGACGAGTTCCTCTTCTGTCTGAAATTCGATGCCGGGAATGATCTCCTGCGGCGCATAACGCGCGAGCGCCGGAGAAGCCACGATGCGGCGGGTGAGCCGTAGCGCGTTGGCCGCGACATGGCGGTCGTAGTCGGTCGACAGGTAGTTCGGCGCGATGAGGGGCGGCGCACCGGCGTCGGGCGATTCGATATGAATGCTGCCGCGCGAAGTCGGCCGAAGGTGACAAGCCGATGCAGTGAACGCGTTGAAGCGATGCAGCGGCTCGCCGAAGCGATCGAGCGACAGCGGTTGTACGTGATATTCGATATCGGGACGCGTGATCGACAGATCGTCGGGACACGACTTGGCGAACGCGCCCAACTGCGATGGGGACATCGACATTGGCCCGCTGCGCGAGACCGCATACTGCGCGGCAATCCACAGCTTGCCCCACCAATGGGCCGACAGCGTATTGAGCGTACGTACGCCCCGCACGCGGTAAGCCATGCGCAACTGCAAGTGATCCTGCAGGTTCTCGCCGACGCCGCGCAGGTCCTGCACGACGCCAATACCGAGTCGCTGCAGGCGCGCGCCATTGCCGACGCCCGAGAGCTCGAGCAACTGCGGCGAATTGACAGCGCCAGCCGCCAGCACGACCTCGCCGCGCGCCCGTGCGACGAATTCGCGCGTCGCATCGCCGGCACGTGCGCCGCGCCGATAGGCCAGGCCGACACACCGTCTTCCCTCGAACAGAAGCCGATTCACCTGCGCATCGGTGACCACGGTGAGATTGGGGCGGCTCAAAGCGGGCCGC
The DNA here is from genome assembly GCA_966421005.1 of uncultured Paraburkholderia sp. Classification (GTDB taxonomy): domain Bacteria; phylum Pseudomonadota; class Gammaproteobacteria; order Burkholderiales; family Burkholderiaceae; genus Trinickia. The sequence goes on along the minus strand of CBJLAJ010000004.1, from coordinate 26,783 downwards.
AGGAATGCCTTGGACGCATTCCAGCGCACACCGCGCTTTTGATTGACCTCGAAGTATCCGACACCCGTGTTATCGCCGCGGTTGAAATCGTCGGTAGCGGGAATGCCGGCTTGCTGAGCGGCCTCGTGAAACGCCTCGAGCACCTTCCACTTGAGGCGTTGCCGCTCGACGCGCCACGGTCCGCTCGCGCCGTGCCATTCGTCCCCGCCGCCATGATGGTCTTCGCTGCGTTTGAACACCGGTAGTACCGCATTCCACGACCATGAAGCATCGCCCGTGATCCGGGCCCATTCGTCATAGTCTTCGCGCTGGCCCCGCATATAGATCATGCCGTTGATCGACGACGAGCCGCCGAGGACGCGCCCGCGCGGATACGACAGTGCGCGTCCGTTCAGCCCGGGCTCCGCGGCGGTGCGATAGAGCCAGTCGGTGCGGGGGTTGCCGATGCAGTAGAGATAGCCGACAGGAACGTGAATCCAGTGATAGTCGTCCTTGCCGCCCGCTTCGATCACCAGCACGCTCGCGCTGCTGTCCTCGCTGAGGCGCGCTGCAAGAACGCAGCCAGCCGTGCCTGCGCCGACGATCACATAGTCGAATTCGCCAGCTGAAATCGTCTCCTCGTCCATGGGCGTCTCGTGCCGTTTGCTTGTCGCTCGCAAGCGTACGCGCCCGTTGTCATCGAAATCCAATGAGTTCTGTTCAACTGCGATATAAGCGGCGCTAATATCGCGGGATGGACCTGACATTGTTGCGTGCTTTCGTCACCGTCGCACGCGTCGGCAATCTGACGCGCGCGGCCGCCCAGCTGCACCTCACTCAGCCTGCGGTCAGTCTGCAGCTCAAAAATCTGCAGGAGGGGCTCGGCGTGGCGCTCTTTACGCGCACCGCGCACGGGCTCGCGCTGACACGCGACGGACAGGCGCTGCTGCCCCACGCCGAGCGCGCACTGACGGCGGCCGACGATGTCGAGCGGGCCGCGGCCGCATTGCGTCAGGAGGTACGCGGCCGGCTGCGCATCGGCACGATTCTCGATCCCCATTTTCTGCGCTTGGGCGGGTTTCTCAAGCAGCTCGTGGAAAGCCATCCTCAGATCGAGCCGGCGCTGCGCCATGGCATGTCGGGCTGGGTGGCGCAGGAGATCCGGGCCGGCGAGCTCGACGTCGGGTATTACATCGGCCTGCCGACGGAAGACGGTATGCCCGAAGGGCTTTTTCACACCGCGACGCTCACGCGCTTTCAATATCGGGTGCTTGCGCCTGCCGGCTGGAAAGACCGCGTGAGCCGGGCGCGCGACTGGCGCGCGCTGGCCGAGCTGCCGTGGATCTGGACGCCCTCGGCGTCCGCGCATCAGCGCTTGCTGTCGCGCCGCTTCGCCGAAGCGGGTGCGAGCCCAATCAAGGTTGCCGAGGTCGACCAGGAAACCTCGATGCTCGATCTCGTGAAGTCCGGCGTCGGTCTGACGCTCGTGCGCGATGCCATCGCCATGGCCGAGGCGCACACCCATGCGCTGACGATCGTCGAAGGCATCACGGTGCCGACCGAGCTCACCTTCATCGCGCTAGCGGCGCGCATGGATGAAGCTCCCATCGCGGCCGCTTTCAAGCTTGCCGAAGCGCAATGGGCGGCTTGAGCGCCCGGTTCAGCACGCCGCCGCCCAACTACGCCGAAATGCCGGCCATTTAGCCGCCTTTCGGACGCATGTCCGACGAAAAGCCGTTCCGGTACGCCACCGCGCAATCTGTGAAAGAATGGTTGTTGGGCTCGCCATCGACGCGGCGCGAACGAACGCCGCCGGGCAGCCCCACTGAGAGGACATCCCATGATTCACAAGCTGACTTCCGAGGAACGTGCCAGGCAGATGAGCGAGCTGCAGGGTTGGCTACCCGTCAATGGACGCGATGCCATTCACCGCCAATTCCGATTTGCGGACTTCAATGAAGCCTTCGGGTTCATGACCCGCGTGGCCATCAAGGCTCAGGAAATGAACCACCATCCCGAGTGGTTCAACGTCTATCAAACCGTGGATATCACGCTATCCACGCACGAAGCGCAAGGCGTGACCGAGCGGGACCTCGTGCTCGCGCGCTTTATCGACGACGTGGCGCGCTCGATGCAGCGCGCCTGAAAAATCGGCGTGTGGGGGGGTCATGCCCGTAGCCGTCTTCGAGCCATTAGCCGCCGTCATCCATCACCCCCGCCCCGCATCGCCATCCACGGCCTGACGGTATCCTTCCCAGGCCGCGCGGGCGGGCGGCTCCAGCGCTTCCACCGGCATGTGCGCCCGACGCTGTACAATCAGCAACGCATACGGCTTGGAGAGCGCACTCGCCTCCTTGCACAGGCTCAGTTCGTCGCCGCTGGCGGGCGAGCGGGCGCGCCAGAAGTTGATCGCCGCTTCGAGTTCGTTGATCGTGATATCGGACATGGTTGGGGTGACGGCTGCATGGACGCCCGGGCGGACCCGGCTTGGGCAAGCGGCTCGCGCTCGACTGTGCGACGAGGCTCCAGCGAACCGCGTGCCGGCACGTCGGCCCTGGCGTGCGTTGAATGCGTAACCCATTGTACTTGAGCGACTTCCATGCGACTCCTCCTGATCGAAGATGACCGCCCGATTGCGCGCGGTATCCAAAGTAGCCTCGAACAAGCCGGATTCACCGTCGACATGGTTCACGACGGGATTTTCGCCGAACAGGCTCTCACGCAGAACCGGCACGAATTGATCATTCTCGATCTGGGCCTGCCCGGCATCGACGGTATGACCTTGCTCTCGCGGTTCCGCCAAGGCAACCGCCACACCCCGGTCATCGTGCTCACGGCACGAGATGACCTGAGCGATCGCGTGCAAGGCCTCAATGCGGGCGCCGACGATTACATGCTCAAACCGTTCGAGCCCGCGGAACTCGAAGCGCGTATCCGCGCCGTCATGCGCCGCAGCGGCCCCGCGAACGACGTGCCGCGCCCCGAAGTCTCGCTGGGCGGTGTGCGCCTTTCGGGTGTCGATCGCCGCATCTTCAACGAAGACAAGGCGCTCGAGCTTTCGCCGCGCGAATTCGCCGTGCTCGAAATGCTGTTGCTGCGCCATGGGCGCGTCGTCAGCAAGGCACAGCTTCAAGATCATCTGACCCATTTCGGCGGAGACCTCGGCGATACGGCCATCGAGGTCTACGTCCATCGGGTACGCAAGAAGCTCGAAAACTGCCGCGTCGAAATCGTGACGGTGCGCGGCTTCGGCTATCTGCTGCAGGAAATTCGTCAGGCGTCCTGAATGTAGGACACTGGCAGGTCGATCATGCCCCACGCCGCCGCGACAAGCTTGCGTCGTTCCCTGTTGCGGCGGCTGGCGGCGCCGCTGTCGATGCTCGCGCTGATGAGCGGCCTCATCGCCTATTGGCTCGCGTGGCAATACACGCAGCATGTCATCGACCGATCGCTTGCCGATCTGGCGACCGCCATTTCGAAGCAAGTCCAGATTGCCGGACCGAACGCGCGCATCATGGTCCCGCCACTTGCGCGCGCAATGTTCTCGGACCCCCCCCAACACCTTATCTATCGCATCAGCGACGGCGAGCACGATCTTGCCGGCGATCCCGATCTCCCGCTCGTAGGCACGGGCGTGCGCGAAACGCGCTACGCGTCGATCTTCGAAACCCATTATCGCGACATGCTCGTGCGCGTCGCACAGATTCGCGTCGCACAGGAAGGCGGTAAAAAACCGGTCGTCGTCGAAGTCGCCCAGCCGCTACGCCATCGCTATCGCATCGCGGCGGAGTTTCTGGTCGCCATCATGATGCCGCTGTTGCTGTTACTGCTGGCCGGCTGGGGCATCGTCTGGCGCGTCGTCAATCAACAGCTCGGTCCCCTCACCTCGCTGGCCGATTCGCTGAACCGCCAGACGCACATGTCGCTCGAGCCCGTCGACGAAACCCACGTCCCGCTCGAAATCCGCCCGCTGACGAGCGCCTTGAACGCCCTGCTCGAACGCTTGAAGACCGCACTCGATGCTCAGCGCAAATTCATCGCGGACGCGGCGCATCAGCTGCGCACACCGCTGACAGCCGTCAAGCTGCACGCCGAACAAGCCGTGAGCGCCCGCGACCTGACGCAATCGCTCGCCGCCGTACGCGAATTGCGCGCGGCGGCGGATCGCGCCGTGCGGCTCTCGAATCAGCTGCTGTCACTTGCGCGCGCGGAGCCTGGTGCGCAGGCCGCGCGTTTCGCCAATGTCGATATCGCGGCGCTCGCATTCGAAACCGGAGCGGAATGGGTGCCGCGCGCGCTCGCGGCGCGCGTCGATCTCGGCTTTCAGCGGCTCGACGATCCGACGAACGAATCTTCGCTCGTCGTAAAAGGCAATCCCGTGCTACTGCGCGAAGTGATCGCCAATCTGCTCGACAATGCGCTCAAATACGTGCCGAATACCCGTCTTGACGGTGCAAGGGTCACCGTCAGCGTGACGCGCATCGTGAACGACATGGGTATATCCGTTGCGGAGATTGTCGTCGAAGACAACGGCAGCGGCGTTCCCGTGGCACTGCAAGCCGATCTCTTCAAGCGGTTCTTTCGTGGCGACCGGCAAGATCGCGCCGACGACCTCGCCGATGGCGGCGCGGGCCTCGGGCTTGCCATCGTGCGCGACATCGTGGATCTCCATGGCGGCAGCGTTCAATACGCCGATGCCCCGGACGGCGGTGCGCGCTTCGTCGTGCATCTTCCGCTCGCACCCAACTGTGACGATCGCGAGCCGAGCACCGAATCCGGTCCCGCCCGCGAAGAAAAAACCAGCCAATACCGCCTCTAAGCCTTACCGTTTCGCTTCGGCGCGAGCATCGTGCCGCGGCACTTGCGCGCCCCACAACGGCATGCGTATTCCTTTTTGAGCTTCTTGGTCTTGCGCTCGTCGATGACGAGCCCGTAATCGTAGAAGAGCTCCTCATCCTCGGAAATGTCGCGCAACGCCTGAATGAACACGCGCCCTTCGATTTCCTCGGCCTCGCAATTGGGTGCACACGAATGATTGATCCACCTCGCGCTGTTCCCGTTCACGTTACCGTCGATCACACGCCCATCCTCGAGCGCGAAATAAAACGTGTGGTTCGGTTCGTCCGGATTGTGCGGATGCCGGCGCACCGCCTCTTTCCACGATATCCGTTGCCCCTTGTATTCGAGCAGGCGCTCGCCAGCCCTGAGCGGTTGAGCGGCAAAAACCCCCTTGCCATGCACCCCCGAGCGGCGCACGACCAACTTGCGTGAACTCATCGACGAATCCTCTGAATAGCCTCTTGTCGCCATCGCGGCGCGGGAGCGTCGCCGCATTTGCGAGCATTGAGCTGGAGCACCAACAGCGATCGATATGAAACGCGGCGCCGAATGGGCGCCGCGTCGACACGTGGCGTGAAACACGTCACAAAGCGAAATCGTACACGTTGACGACATCTTCGTTCAACGTTGTCCGCAATAAAATGGGACGCGGCGGGCTGCCCGTGCCGATCGTCTTTCGCGAAAACGCGCGACGATGGACTCCGCTCGCACGTCGAATCGGTCAGCTCTATTGCGCGAAGATCTTCCAGATCTTGTTCCGCGTGGGCAAATCGGCCAGTTCATGCCGCTCGCAATCGAGGCGCAGATTGATGTCGCCGATGTCCTGCCCGAAAGCGGTGCATCGATGTGGCGTTTTTTTTGCGTTCTTGCTCGGGGCGAGATGGCAGCACGTCATGCACATCCGGTGCGCCGGCATATCGCCTTGCACCTCCAGGTGGCGAATCATCTTGAGCAACGTGCGGTAGAACACGGCCTGTTCGTCGTCAGCCAGCATGCCCACCGCCGAGTTGAGAAATTCGGGCCACTGCTGTGCACGCTTGGCCGCCGTACGGCCCCTTGCCGTCAAGCGCACCGCCAGGGCCCGGCCGTCGTCGAGCGCGCGCCGCTTTTCGACTAGTCCCTTCGCCTCGAGCGTGCTTACGGCATCGCTCGTCGTGGCGGCCGTCAATGCGGTTTCGCGCGCGATTTCGCCAAGGCGCAGCGGCGCCTTGCGCTGCATGAGCAGCATGAGGATTTCGCCTTGCGTCGGCGTGAGTCCCACGCTTTCAGCCCATTCCCACGCCTGGCTGCGCATTGCCGTGCCCAACCGCAACAGGCTGTGAGTCACGCGCCCACTCGCCTGTTCTGCAAATACACCTTCACTCATAGTCTTGTTCGCTTTCGCCAGTGACAGCACTGCCGCTGCCGATCCGGTTACGCGTGCGCGGTGCCTCTCGACACGCCGCAACCTTCCATGGGACGACACGCCCGCTCTCTCCGGGCGAGCTGATTTTACTCTTCGATACCTCCCGCTCGGTCGCGGGAAAAACGCGCTCTTTCGCGACGTTCAGCCGAACACGTGCCGGTAGCATGCCGATGCATCGCTCAAGTTTACGACTTTATATCGATCCAAAGCGACGAATGCGCCATTTTAAGCGAGTAAAGCCGACTGCACAGCGAAGCTATTGATGACAAAGCTGTGGATAACGTTTGTATAACCCTGCTGGCCGATTGTGGCGTCTTTCTTGATAACCTCGCCGCGAAAAAAAATTCGTCGAAGTTATCTGCAGACCAAACCGGCTGCGCACCGCTCGTCCACGCGGTTATCGCGCCGCTATCCTATTGAGGCGGCGCGCGAAATCGACGTTGTCCACAGAAAACGACGCTGCTTGTTAACTATTACTACGTTTGTATACGAGTCAACACGGTAAACCTAAACACCGCGCCACTGGATGCATTGCTGGCGAACAACTTCATGCAGCGACTTCTCTTTCGAGGCCACGTCGCGTAGCCATGCCGCATCGTTCACTTGGCCCTTGGCGATAGCGGCGATTTCCTTCAGCGCCGCCGTCGATTGGAGTGCCTGCGCGTGCGGCGAAATGACATCGAGTGTCTGCAAAATATCCTCGAATATCGTGCGTCGTTCGCCGGTTTGCGGATTGATGCAGGTCCCGCCCAGTCCGAAGCGACATGCCTCGAAGCGGTTGAACGTATAAACGAGGTAATCGTCTTCTTTCGGAATGAACGGTTTGTCCGTGAGCAAGTGACGCGCAAGCGTCTGGATATAGCATGCGATCGCAGCCGCGCGATCGACCGATAGCGGTGTGTCCATCACCCGCACTTCGATCGTGCCGTAACCGGGCTTCGGCCGAATGTCCCAATAGAAATCCTTCATGCTGTTGACGACGCCTGTCGCGACCATCTTCGAAAAATATTCTCCGAAAGCGTCCCAGGTCAGCACGAACGGCGCGCGCCCCGAAAGCGGGAACGCGAACACCGAGTTGAGGCGGGCCGAATGAAAGCCGGTGTCGACGCCCTGCACAAAGGGCGATGAGGCCGAAAGCGCGATGAAATGCGGAATGAAGCGCGACATCGAGTGCAGCAAAAAGAGCGCGCTGTCGGGATCGGGGCAGCCGATGTGGACGTGTTGACCGAACACCGTGAACTGCTTCGCGAGGTATCCGTAGAGTTCCGACAGATATTGAAAACGCGGCGCATCGAAAATCTGGCGGTCGCTCCATTGCTGGAACGCATGGGTGCCGCCACCGCACAGACCGACATTCAGATGATCGGCCGCGGCGACGAGCGTGTCCCTGATCGAGCGCAACTGCGCGAGCGCTTCTTCGTGAGAAGTACAAATGCCGGTCGAAAGCTCGATCATGCTTTCGGTGATTTCGGGTGTGATGTTGCCCGGACCTTTGTAGTCCTTGACGAGACGCATGAGGTCGGAGGCCGCTTTTGTCAGATCGTAGTCGTGCGTGTTGACGACCTGGATCTCGAGCTCCACGCCGAATGTGAAAGGCTTGGAATTGACGAAGGTTTCGAGTGCCATGTGCGTGTCCTGTTGTTGCGGGCAGAGTACGAGCGGAAGATGGGGCGGATGCGCTTACTCGCGGCGCTCGCCGACGAGCGTCAGGCTGCGGTAGACGATCCACGGTCCCACGAGCTGCAGCACTACGATCGAGCACATGACGATGGCTCGCAGCGTCGGATCGAACTGCGGATAGAGCTGATACGTGTCGTCGGCGAGCAGATAGGCGAGCGCCGACATCGGCGCAAGCGACACACCGAGCGCGATCCCCTGGTTCCATCCGAGGCCGCTAGGCTTCGCGAATGCCAGCACGCCGACGAGCTTGGCAACGAAGCGGGCAACGATGAGGCCGAGCGCGGCCACACCACCGAGCACGATATCGTGCCACTCGAACGAAGTGAGCGTCAGCACGAAAAGAACCACCGTCAGCAACCATCCGGCCGTGCCGAAATGCTGAGGCCACAGCTGCGGCTTTTGCTCGAGATTTTTGACGATGATGCCGGCAGCCAAGAGGCTCAGGATCGTCGAAAGCTTGAAAATGTTTGCAATTGCGATGGCGAGCACCACGAGGCCGAATAGCGCGACGAACGAATGCTCGTCCTGCATGTTCATCCGTCTGAACAGGAACATGCAGACGCGCGCGAGCGCATAGGCGATGACTAGCGAGCCAACCAACAGGTAGATCGGCTGGACGATCGTGGCAAAAACATTTCCGTACACCTCCTGATGCAGCCAGGTGGATACGAGCTTTTCGACCACGACCGCATACATGCTGTTGAGCGCCGTCAACGTGAGCAGTCGCTGCGTGACCTGTCCTTCCGCGCGTAGCTCCGTTTTGAGCTGAATCACCATGGCGGGCGAAGTCGACATCGAAATCGCGGCCAGTACCGTCGCCACCGGCGGCGACACCTTGGCGAACAAGAGGACGATCAGCACGAGCGCGAAAGTCAGCGTCGCCTCGGCGAGACTCGAGGCGATGAGCCAAGGGTTGCGGCGAATCCACCGGAGGTCGAGACGGCTGCCGAGCTCGAACAGCAGGAGGCCCAGCGCGACGTCGAGCAACAGCCGCGATGTCGCGCCCATGCCGGCATCGATCGCTCCGACACCGGCCGAACCGGCAACGAGCCCGATGACCGCATAGCCGGAAATACGCGGCAGGCGCCATGCGCGGTAGCAGAGCTCGCCGCACAGCCCCGCGACGAGCAAGGCGAGTCCCGCCCAGAAGACCGCGTTCGTTGCGAACGGCCAACTGGGAAGGAAGGAAAACGCCGATTTCATGAGATAGCTTCTCCTTTACGGACAGTCCGCTCCGCCTGACTGGCACAAAGCGGCATGTCGGATGCGTGTATTTGCCGGACCGGCGCAACCGCGCCGGCGGGTTCTGTGAGGGTCGCCGGCGAAAGGCTCGAAACCCGACGCAACGACGATATGCCGGCGAGCTGGCTCCCCGGCGGGACAATAGACGAGATGCTGTCGCTCTCGTCTCAGATTCCGATTCGGCTGGCGCCGTTCCGTTGGCGAGTAGTCACTCGATTCGCCAACGCGCAACTGATGCTGGAAGAAACGCGGATTGTGCCACAGCTTGCTCGATTTGGAATGAACCTGCATCGAACGGCTGTCATTTCGGTAGAAATGATCAGTAACACAAATCGAACAGGAAAAATCATCCGATGGTAGCGGTCGATATTCCTCGTTTCGTGTGGTTTGCCGTTCCAAGGACCGAGACCGCGGGCGTTAGGGTTTACAGGTTTACGTATGTATACAAGTAGTAGAAGTTAACAAGGTGATGCCTTTTCTGTGGATAACCGGCGTTTACCGAGCGGGATCAAGCAGTTGCCGATCGCATAACCGCAAGGGCAGCATGTGCGGACGGCCTTCGTTTGTCGGAACAACTTTGGTCGCTTCGCTCGAATCGGCAAGTTGTCCCGTTTACATCCACGCGCCGTTCACACCCATTCCATGTTGGCGTCAACGGCTTGTCCACAGCTGGCGGTGGATAACATCGAGCCTGTCGGATCGGGTGTATGCGCAAAGTACCGGTCGCGCCGCGCGTTCATACCGGTTTGACGCTGCCTCGCCGCAATGCCCGTAAAAAGTAGCGTGCGGGGTCGAGATCTTCGGCAAGTTCGCGTTCGATGGGCCACGGTTCTCCCTCGAGCTGTGACGCAATGAGTTCGGCGGCAAGCGTCGACCAGACAAGTCCGCGCGAACCGAACGCGAAAGCCCCGTAAAGGCCCGGTGAGCGATGCAGATCGAGCGGCCATGCGCCGGCCAGCGCATGTGCGTGGCGCGCGCATGACGCTTCGTCGGCAAGCGGCCCGATCATCGGCAGCCGATCGCTTGTCACCGAGCGCAATGCCACGCGGCTTGCGAGGTTCGCGCTGTCGAGCGTTTTCAAGGCATCCGTCCACGAAGGCACGAGCTGCGCGAGGCGGGCGAGGTTTTCCGCGTTTTCGCGCTCGCGTGGCGTCCGGTCTTCGTCGTCGAGCTCATACGTTGCGCCCGCAAGCAATCCGTCGGGGAGCGGTACGGCATAGCCGTCGCCGATCAACGGCACATGCAGCTCGGCACCGAATCGCAGGGGAAGTCGCGTCAGTTGCCCGCGTACGATCCTCGTCGGGGCATGGCGCAGGCCCGCGACGTGTGCCGCTTCGTGTGCATTGGCGAACACGACGACTTCGGCACGGGCCAGCACCTGATCGTGCTCATCGAATACGGCCCATTCGGCGCCTTCGCGCGCGACTCGCGCGATCTGTGCTCCGGCACGCCAGGTGAGTGCCGCGCCGGCCTCGGCGCACAGCGCGGCACATAAAGCGGCAGGATTCAGGGAGCCGCCTTGGCGGTAGAACCATCCGCCGCGAGAGACCGTAACGCCGGCGATCTGCGCGGCTTCGATCGACGAGACCGCTCGAACGAGCGTGTCGGGATAGCGATAGGCATCGATAGCGCCGGCCAGCGACCGCGCTTCCTCCTCATCGGCTGGCAGATGCAGCAATCCTCGACCGGTGCGTTCGAAATCGTGACCGTGCGCTTCCAACGCGCGCCACGCGCGCAAAGCCAAAAGGAAGCCCGAGCGCGAAATGCGCGTGGCGACGCTTTCATCGCGCGAGAGCAACGGATGGAACACGCCAGCAGGGTTGCCCGACGCACCGCTTGCCATCCGGGTGCCGCGGTCGAACAACGTGACGTGCCAGCCGCGTGTGGCCAATCGCTCGACGAGCGCACAGCCGGCCATGCCCGCGCCGATGACAATGGCGTGACGTTGAGCTGTGTGAAACGGCAAAGGCGGCTCATGCCGGCGAACGCGCCAACGGGGCGCGAAGCGGCCAACCAGCATTTCGCGCTTGCCCGCGAAACCCGCCGCCTTTTCGCAGGCGAAACCGGCCGCTTCGAGAGCGCGCCGGACGTTTCCCGCCGAAGTGTAGGTGGCGAGGGTTGCGTTCGAACCGGCGAGATGAGCCAACGCCTTGAAGACGGGCGTCGCCCACATATCGGGATTCTTGGCTGGAGCGAAGCCGTCGAGATAGAACGCGTCTGCGCGCAACCAGAGCTTGGGCAGCAGCGCGAGCGCATCGCCGAATGCGATCGTCAGCGTTACGCGGCCGCCTTCGAACGACAGCCGATGGACGCCGCCGACAAGAGGTGGCCACGCTTCGGCCAGCTCGGCGGCGAGCGCGGCGATGGTTGTGTCGGCAACGAGCCTTTCATGCAGGACACGCAGATCGGCCGCCGAAAAGGGATGTTTTTCGACCGAGACGAACGCGAGCCGCTCGCAGCGCGCCGAATCGGCGCGCCACGCTGCCCAGGTGGCCAGGAAGTTGACGCCGATGCCGAAGCCGGTCTCCAGGATCGTGAAGAGGCGTCGTCCTTGCCAGCGTTGCGGCAACGCGTTGCCGCCGATGAACACGTGCTGCGCCTGCGCGAGCGCGCCCGATGCGCTGTGATAGATGTCGTCGAAGAGCGGCGAGTACGGCGTGCCGTCGTCGCGAAAAGCGAGGGTGGCGGGCACAAGTGAATGCGTCATGGCAGGAGAACATGCAGCGGGTTGCGGCCGGCCCGGGCGCTCCGAGCATGCGGCACAAGGTTCGAATGACTGCGAAACGGTGTCGAGCGCCCATCATTCGGGCTTTCCCGGAACGTTGGCAAAATCCAACGTCGAAGCTCGCCGACACCCCGAAAGCCCTTGGCAGACGGGCTTTTCGAGTACGACAATGCGGGAAACCCAGCACCGGCAAGGTTAAGAAGCGTTAAATTCTTTGAAACCCTTGCCGTTATTGGGTTTGCGCTGAGCTATCATAGCAAGCGCCGCACGACGGCCGCGCGCTGGGTTGCGCGGAAGCCGGTGGCGCTCGCTTCGCCACAGCTACTCGACGGCACAGCTTGCGTACGTATAACGGCGCGTGTTCGCGCTGTCCGTGTCATTTCAATCTGATAAAGAGGAACGTTAATGAACAAACAGGAACTGATCGACGCCGTCGCGGCTCAGACGGGCGCTAGCAAGGCTCAGACCGGCGAAACGCTGGATACGCTTCTGGAAGTCATCAAGAAGGCAGTCTCGAAGGGCGACGCGGTTCAGCTGATCGGCTTCGGCAGCTTCGGCTCGGGCAAGCGTGCTGCGCGCACCGGCCGTAACCCGAAGACGGGCGAGACCATCAAGATTCCGGCCGCGAAGACAGTCAAGTTCACGGCTGGCAAGGCATTCAAGGATGCGGTCAACAAGCGCTGATGCTTGCCGCTCGACGTTTGTTCGAGACCCGCCCTCGAGGCGGGTTTTTGTTGTCCAATCGATCCTTTCCTAACGGACGATCTGCCCTGTGCCTCCGTGCGCTTCATCCTCGGCACCGAGGTCCCAGGCCGGGAACGGATCGGCAAACTTAGACCAACCCTGCGGGCCGAGCGCATATTCTTCGTCCGTCAACAGGCATGCGTCGAGCTTGGCGCGCCACCCACCGGCATCGAGCGCCACCCCGATCATGACCAGTTCCTGCCGTCGATCGCCGATCGACATGTCGTCGGGCGCGCCGTACCAGTCGGCCGCGATTTCCGACGCGAGCTCGGCATCGTCGGGCCACTCGTCGCGCGGCTGCGCCGCCCACCAGAAGCCTGCCGGCCCATGGCGGCACGCATTGCCCGCTTGCGAAAGCGAGCCTACGACATCGTTACGTGTCGCGAGCCAGAAAAAGCCCTTGCTGCGCAGCACGTCATGCCATGACGCGCTGTCATGCAGCAGCGCCCAGAGCCGCTCGGGCGAGAACGGTCGCCGCGCGCGATAAACGAAGCTGTCGATCCCATACTTTTGCGCTTCGCCATGCGGCTCATGTTCATGTTCATGGCCATGCACGTGCGGGCGAACGTCATCATCGCGCTCATGATCGTGTGCATCTTCGTGTTCGCGATTGAGCGAAGCGAGCCAACCGGGCGCACTGGCAGCCTCGTCGAAATCGAAACGCCTCGTGTCGACGACCTCGGCGAGCGGTACCGCGCCGAAGGTACTGACGATCTGCCGCGCGCGCGGATTGAGGCCGGCGAGGATGCCTTGCAAGCGCGCGAGCGCATCGGCCTCAACGAGATCGGCTTTGTTGACGACAAGCACGTCGGCGAATTCGACCTGCTCGACGAGCAGCTCGACGAGCGTGCGATCGTCCTCGTCGTGCGACGCGAGCCCCCGTTCGGCGAGTGCCTCCGACGACTCGTAATCGCGCAAAAAGTTGAGCGCGTCGACGACGGTCACCATCGTATCGAGCCGCGCGATATCGGCGAGCGTCGCGCCATCGTCGTCGGCGAAGGCGAACGTTTCGGCAATCGGCATCGGCTCCGCGACGCCCGTCGATTCGATGACGAGTGCGTCGAATCGACGCTCGGCCGCGAGACGGCGCACTTCGGCGAGCAGGTCGTCGCGCAGCGTGCAGCAAATGCAGCCATTCGAGAGTTCGACGAGGCGCTCTTCCATCTGCGAGAGTGCGGCTGCGCCGCGCACGAGCGAAGCATCGATGTTGACCGAGGCGAGATCGTTGACGATGACGGCCACGCGCAAGCCGGCACGATTGGCGAGGATGTGGTTGAGCAGCGTGGTCTTGCCCGCGCCGAGAAAGCCCGACAACACGGTGACGGGCAAGGTGGGCTCATTCATGACGGTGGACATCGAGTGGGCGAAATAATGCGAAACGCAGTTGCAAGACGACCGGAAACTGAGGCGGCGCAGCGAGCATTGTGCACCAAACGCCCGAAGGCCGGTGCCGCGGGTCGTGCCTCGCGCCGCTTATCGCGATGCGGAGATGAGCTTCCAGCGCGTGAGGATATCGGCGATCTGGCGCGCGTAGCGGTCGCGCAACGCGGGCGTTTCCGAGTGGTAAGCGCCGATTGCCTGCCAGCTATTGCCGTACTTGTTCATTTTTTGGCGCAGGTGCCAGGCGGCGACATAGACGTTCTTGCACGGCTCCATCAGCGTGCCGGTGGAGATCCCGTACTGAGAGAGCGTTGGCAGGTGAACCGAATTGATCTGCATCAGCCCGTAATCGATCGAGCCGTTGTCGTTCTTGTGACGCGCGTCGGGCCGGTTATGCGATTCCTGCCAGGCAATCGCGCGCAGCACGAGCGGGTTGACTTTCTGGTAGCGCGCGGCTTCGTCGAAGCAATCCGCGCGGGCGGCACTCATCGCCGACCAGCCGGCCAAACCGAAAACCAGAATGACGAATGTCCGTTTCATCGCCGGACCGACCCTCCGAAGCTATTGTTTTTCGAACTACCCGGACGGCATACTGCTGCGAAGCAATCAAGGGAAAACCCGGGGCTCGCGCGACGATGTCATCCGAAATACCGCTCGTATCATAGCGGCTGGTGCCAAACGCGCACAGCTGGCCAGCAGACATAAGACCGGTGCCCGCCGACAAAAGGGTAACGATCGGTAAGATTCGACGAATGCCGACGTTCTCCTTACGCATGGCGCTTTGATGCTTGTCCCACATTCGAAGCCGTGAATCGATGCCCGAGTTCGGCATTTGTGATTATCGGGACATAAAAAGCTGCTAATGTTCGACCTTAACTTTCAGCGGCGGCATAGCCGATGGCCCGAAGGGGGGCTTTGTGCCAACGGCAGCAACCTAGCAATTTCGCATTGATTCCTATTCCATGATAAGAAACCGTAAGGCATTGCGCCTCATCGCAGCCGCGTTGCTGACGGCGGGTCTCGTCGTTGCGCAGGGCGCGCATGCGGAAGTCACGCTCAACTTTGTCAACGCCGACATCGACCAGGTGGCCAAGGCCATCGGCGCGGCCACGGGCAAAACGATCATCGTCGACCCGCGCGTCAAAGGTCAGTTGAACCTCGTCTCGGAAAACCCGGTCCCCGAAGATCAGGCGATCAAAACGCTCGAGTCCGCGTTGCGCATGCAGGGCTTTTCGCTCGTGCAGGACCACGGCGTTCTGAAAGTCGTGCCGGAGGCCGATGCGAAACTGCAAGGCGTGCCGACCTACCTCGGCAATACCACGCCGGCGCGCGGCGACCAGGTCATCACCCAGGTCTTCGAGCTTCATAACGAATCGGCGAACAACCTGCTGCCGGTACTGCGGCCGCTCATCTCGCCGAACAACACCATTGCGGCTTATCCCGCCAACAACACGCTCGTCGTGACCGATTATGCCGATAACGTGCGGCGCATCGGTTCCATCATCGCGGGCGTCGATAGCGCCGCGGGTCGGCAGATCGAGGTCGTGCCGCTCAGAAACGCGATCGCTGTCGACGTCGCCCAGCAGCTCTCGAAACTGCTCGATCCGGGCGCGATCGGCAGTACCGACGCAACGCTGAAGGTTTCCGTCACCCCCGATCCGCGCACGAATTCGCTGCTGCTGCGCGCGTCGAACAAGGCACGGCTTATCGCGGCGAAGAAGCTCGCACAGCAGCTCGACGCACCCAGCTCGCAGCCGGGCAACATGCACGTCGTGCATCTGCGCAATGCCAATGCGGTGCAGTTGGCCAAGACGTTGCGGGGCATGATGGGCAAAGGCGGCTCGGAGGGTTCGAGCGGCTCGAGCGCCGAATCGAACGCCGCTGGCGCTTTCAACGAGGGTGGCGGAGGTGGCAGTGCGACCTCGACGGGAACGCCGGGTGTGCCGCCGCTGCCGACATCGTTCGGCAGCCCGTCGAGTTCGGGCTCGATGGGCGGCAACTACGGCTCTGGCTCCGGCTCCGGCTTGGGCGGCGGCGGCCTTGGCGGCAATCGCAGCTTTTCGAGCAATCGGCAAGGCGGCGGCAACGAAGACAACAACCCGCCGGGCGGCATGATCCAGGCCGACTCGGCCACGAATTCGCTGATCATCACGGCCTCCGATCCGGTGTACCGGAATCTTCGCGCGGTGATCGAGCAGCTCGATGCACGCCGCGCTCAGGTTTATATCGAAGCGCTGATCGTCGAGCTGCAGGCGTCGAGCGCCGGCAATCTGGGCATCCAATGGCAGGGCGCGCTTCTGTCGAATAGTGGCAACAACGGTGTCTACGCGGGCTCGAATTTCGGCGGCAGCACGAGCAACATCGTCAATCTGACAGCGCTCGGCGCGGGCGTGGCCACGGCGGGCAATGTCGGGACCGCGCTCAGCACCCTGAATCCGGCAAGCGCGAGCCCGATCCTGCCCAATGGGCTCAATATCGGGCTGCTGCATCGCTTCGGCCACATCTTCGGGCTTGGCGGCTTGCTGCAGGCGCTCAGCTCGACGAGTGACGCGAATGTTCTGTCATCGCCGAACCTCATGACGCTCGACAACGAGGAAGCCCGAATAATCGTCGGCCAGAACGTGCCGATTCCTTCGGGCTCCTATACGACCAACACGAGCTCGGCGACGGGCGTCAATGCCTTCAATACGTTCGATCGGCAAGACGTCGGCACGGTGCTGCATATCAAGCCGCAAATCACCGACGGCGGCATCCTGAAGCTGCAGCTTTACACGGAGGTATCGTCGGTCGATCAGGCGACGATCAATAACAGCGCGTCGAACGGCGGTTTTTCGATCAACAAGCGCTCGGTGCAGTCGACAGTGCTCGCGGACGACGGGTCCATCATTGCGCTCGGCGGGCTCATCGGCGACAACTACAGCGCCGGCAACTCGAAGGTCCCGTTGCTCGGCGACATTCCCTGGATAGGCCAGTTGTTCCGCAGCGAAAACAAGAGCCGGCAAAAGGACAACCTGATGATTTTCCTGCGGCCGGTTATCGTGCGGGATCAGGATGACGTCACGGCCATCACGGAAAACCGCTATGACCTCATGCGCGATCAGCAGCTCGGCTATCAAACCGACAACCGGCTCATCCGCGACAGGAACGTGCCGCAGTTGCCCACCATGCCGCCCGGCCCGGCCCAGGGAGCGAGGCCGTCCAGCAACCTGTTCGACTTGCGGCGCATGACGCCCCAGGCGAACGGTGCGATGTCGGCTTCGCCCGGTGCCGGGCAGCCAGGCGCCGTTGCGCCTGGCACGACCAATGCGGCCCCGCCTGTGGGTGGTGCTCCAGGCACGGCGAATCCGCCGGTGTCGAATCCGCCACAGCAAGGGGTCAGCCCGGCAGCGCCGGGGACCGCGCAAGGAGGCAGCTGATGGTCACGCAGGCGGCGTCGGAACCGGTGACCGAGCGCGAGGCGCCCTCGCCGCTCGCCGCTCGCCTGTTGCCGTACGGCTTTGCCCGCAACGGCCAGATCCTCGTCGCTCATCAAGGGCCGGAAGGCATCGAGGTCTGGATCAGCGAGCGCACGAACGGTGCGGCGCTGGCGGAAGTCGCGCGCAATTTTGGCGCACTGACGGCGGTGCGCTTGCCGGCCGACGAACTCGCGCAGGCCATCAATCGCGCCTACGAGCGTCACGATGGCAGTGCCGCGCAAGTCGTTGGCGAAGTCGAGGGCGAAGTCGATCTCTCGCGACTGATGCAGGACATTCCCGAAGTCGAGGATCTGCTCGAATCGGAAGACGACGCGCCGATCATCCGCATGATCAATGCGCTGTTCACGCAGGCTGCGCGCGAGCATGCTTCGGACATCCATATCGAGCCATTCGAGAATGCGTCGGTCGTACGGTTTCGCGTCGACGGGACGTTGCGCGACGTCGTACGGCCGAAAAAGGCGCTGCACGGCGCGCTGATCTCGCGTATCAAGATCATGGCCCAGCTCGATATCGCCGAAAAACGGCTGCCGCAAGACGGACGCATTACGCTGCGTGTTGGCGGCCGAGCCGTCGATGTGCGCGTGTCGACGCTGCCCACCGGTCACGGCGAGCGCGCGGTGCTGCGTCTGCTCGAGAAAGACGCCCAACACCTGAATCTCGAAGCGCTCGGCATGGCGCCCGATACGCTCGAACGTTTCGATCGCCTGATTTCGCGGCCGCACGGCATCGTCCTGGTCACAGGCCCGACGGGCTCGGGCAAGACGACGACGCTGTATGCCTCGCTGTCGCGGCTCGAAACCGCGTCGACCAACATCATGACCGTCGAGGATCCGATCGAGTATGACCTGCCCGGTATCGGCCAGACGCAGGTCAACGAACGTATCGGCATGACGTTCGCGCGTGCGCTTCGCTCGATCCTGCGCCAGGATCCGGACATCATCATGATCGGCGAGATCCGCGATCTGGAAACGGCGCAAATCGCGGTGCAGGCCTCCCTCACGGGCCACCTCGTACTGGCGACGCTGCATACGAACGATGCCGCGTCCGCTGTCACGCGGCTCACCGATATGGGTGTCGAGCCGTACCTGCTCGCCTCGTCGCTGCTGGGCGTGCTCGCGCAGCGGCTTGTGCGGCGGCTTTGCCCCGTGTGCAAGGAGGAGCGCGTCGAGGAAGGCCATACGCACTGGCACCCGGTCGGTTGCGACAAATGCGCGCGCTCCGGCTATTCGGGCCGACGCGGCATTTACGAGCTGCTCATCATCGACGATGCGATTCGCACGATGATTCATCACAACGCCGCCGACGCCGAGATTCTCACGGCCGGCCGCGCCCAAGGCATGCGCACGCTGCGAGAGGATGGCGAACGGTGGCTCGCGTCGGGCGTGACATCGCTCGAAGAGTTGATCCGCGTGACGGGCGGGGCTTAGCGCGCATGCCAGCATTCCGATTCGAAGCCATCGATACGGGGGGGCGTGCGCAAAAAGGCGTGCTCGATGCCGACAGCGCCCGTTCGGCACGCGCGCAACTGCGCACGCAGGGCTTGACGCCGCTCGTCGTCGAACCGGCCGGCAGCGCGGCGCGTGGCGAGCGCAGCCGGCGCCTCGCGCTCGGACGCAAGCTTTCGCAGCGCGAGCAGGCGATTCTCACGCGTCAGCTCGCGAGCCTCCTCACCGCGGGGTTGCCGCTCGACGAGGCGCTCGCGGTGCTGACCGAACAAGCCGAGCGCGACTACATTCGCGAGCTCGTTGCCGCGATTCGTGCCGAGGTGCTCGGCGGGCATTCGCTGGCGAACGCGCTCGAACAACACCCGCGCGATTTTCCGGATATCTACCGCGCGCTGGTTGCGGCGGGCGAGCATACGGGCAAGCTCGGGCTCGTGCTTTCGCGGCTCGCCGATTACATCGAGCAACGCAACGCGCTGACGCAAAAGATCCTGCTGGCCTTTACCTATCCGGCCATCGTCACGATGATCGCGTTCGGCATCGTGACGTTCCTGCTCAGCTATGTGGTGCCGCAAGTCGTGAATGTGTTTGCCAGCACGAAACAGCAGCTGCCTTTCATCACTGTGTTCATGATGGCGCTCTCGGGATTCGTGCGGCATTGGTGGTGGGCGATTCTGATCGGGGTCGGCCTCGTCGTGTTTGGCGTGCGCGGCATTCTCGCGCAGCGGGGCCCCCGCCTCGCATTCGACCGGTGGCTGCTCACGGCGCCGCTTGCGGGCAAGCTCGTGCGCGGGTACAACACCGTGCGCTTCGCCAGCACGCTCGCGATCCTGAGCGCGGCCGGCGTGCCGATCCTGCGCGCGCTTCAGGCGGCCGGCGAAACGCTGAATAACCGCGCCATGCGCGTCAACGTCGACGATGCGATCGTGCGCGTGCGCGAAGGGACGTCGCTGTCGCGATCGCTCGGCAATGTGAAAACGTTTCCGCCTGTGCTCGTGCACCTGATTCGTTCGGGAGAGGCGACGGGGGATGTCACGACGATGCTCGATCGCGCGGCCGAAGGCGAAGCGCGCGAGCTCGAGCGGCGGACGATGTTTCTGACGAGCCTGCTCGAGCCTTTGCTGATTCTTGCGATGGGCGGCGTGGTACTCGTCATCGTGCTGGCGGTGATGCTGCCGATCATCGACCTGAACAACATGGTTCAGTGAGCGGTGCCGGCGAGCGGTGAAAGACGCGAGCGGGGAATCGGGTGTCGGGTGTACCTATGTTCGGGCGGGCGGCGCTGTCAGCGCACGTAGATCGTCGGGCCGCTGACGTTGGTGGGCAAAAACACCTCGGAGCGCGCGCCGTTGTGCTCGACGATGATCGAACGCGCGCGCACTTGCGCAAGCGTCGAGCCTTCGCCGAGCCGGCCACCGAGCGAGATGGCGTGCGGCGGTTCGTCGCCGATACTGACGATCGCGGCGGCGCCTTTGCTCAGCGCGAGAATGCCGAAAAGCTTGATGCTCCGGTTCACTTCGCGTGTGAGTTTGCCGCCGAAAAGCGTCGTGGCGTCTTCAACGGAGACTGCCGGCGCGACCGATGCAGCGGGCGGCGGCGGGCTCGGGCGAGCGGTGAGCTGCACGGCCCAATAGGTCAGTGTCGCGCAAAGAATCGCGAAGGCGACAAAAGATAGCAGGCGGACTTGTAGAGTGTTCATGTAGCCATTGTACGAAGTATTGATCGGTTTGCGCGTGACCTGGCGCTCGGACAATCCGACATTACAATCACCGGCCGAATCGAGCGCCGCACCACGCGGCGTTTTTCGCCAAACTTTGAGAATGAGGTAGGAATGATGCAAAGATGGACCCCACGCCGTATGGAACTCGAATCGGCGCGCGCAAGACGCCAGCGTGGCTTCACGTTGATCGAAATCATGGTCGTCATCGCGATTCTCGGCATTCTGGCCGCGCTGATCGTGCCCAAGATCATGAGCCGTCCCGACGAAGCGCGCCGTGTCGCGGCCAAGCAGGACATCGGTTCGATCAAGCAGGCGCTCGATCTGTACCGGCTCGACAACGCCCGCTATCCGACGCAGGACCAGGGCCTGCAAGCCCTCATCAGCAAGCCGACGACGGACCCGGTGCCGAACAATTGGAAGGAAGGCGGTTACCTCGAAAAACTGCCGACCGACCCGTGGGGGCACCCGTATCAATATCTGAATCCAGGCGTGCACGGCGAAGTCGACGTGTTCAGCTTTGGCGCCGACGGCAAAGCCGGCGGCGAGGGCAACGACGCCGACATCGGGTCGTGGCAGTAAGCCCGCTGCCCTGCCTCCTCAGTGCCGGACCCTGGTAACCGACGATGCCCGACTCCACGAGCAGCCTTTCCTTTCGTAAAGCCGCGTATGCGCGCGTACGCGGCTTTACGCTACTCGAAATGCTCGTCGTGCTCGTCATTGCGGGGCTGCTCGTTTCGCTCGCGTCGGTGTCGATCACGCGCAATCCGCGCACCGATCTCAAGGAGCAGGGCGAGCGTCTTGCGTTGCTGTTCGAATCCGCGTCCGACGAAGCCCAGGTGCGCGCGAGGCCGATTGCATGGCAGCCCGTGGCGGGGGGCTATCGGTTCGACATTCGCACCGACGACGGATGGCGCGCGCTGCAACGCGACGAGTTGTTGCGCGAACGGCGTTGGGAAGCAGGCATCACCGACGTCGCTATCGACTACCCGGGCTCCGATCTCCATCCCGATCGCATCGTGTTCGGCGTCGAAAGTATCGGCGCGGCCGTCACGGTCACGCTGTTTTCGGCGGTTGGCCGCGTCACGATCGTGGGCACCGGCAACGGACGCTTCGAGGTGCGATGACGATGCCGATACGCATACGCAGGCCCATGAGGCGCGCAAGCGGCGACAGACGAGGGTACCGCGCGAGGGGTTTCACGATGATCGAGGTGCTTGTCGCGCTTGCCATCATCGCCGTGGCGCTGGCGGCCGCCCTGCGCGCGAGCGCGATGCTCGCCACCGACGAAGCGGGTCTGCACCGGCGGTTGCTCGCGGGTTGGAGCGCCGAGAACGTGCTCGCGCAGCTCTATCTCTCGCGGCAGTGGCCCGATATCGGCGCGCGCAGCTTCGATTGCTCGCAGGGCAATCAGCCGCTGTCATGCACCGAGCGCGTCGCGGCCACGCCCAACCCCGTGTTTCGTCGCGTCGAGGTCTCGGTGACGGTACCGGGAGAAGACGGCGTGCTTGCCCAACTCGTCACGGTGGTCGCCAATGAGACGAACCGTGCGCTCTGACGCCAGCCGTCGCTCGCCACGCACGCGGCGTACCGGCGGGTTCACCCTGATCGAGCTGATGGTGGCGATTGCGATCCTTGCTGTCATCGCCGTGCTCTCCTGGCGCGGGCTCGAGCAGATCATCCGCGCGCGGCAGACGATCACCAACGCCATGGAGGACGAGCGGGTCTTCGTCCAGCTCTTCGATCAAGTCGGCATCGACGCGCGCGAAGCCGCCACCGACGACGAGGTGGGGCAGCCTTCCGTGTCCGTCGCCGGCTCTACGCTGCAAATCGTGCGGCATTTCGGCATGGCGGGGGAAGCGCCGCGCTTGCAGGTGGTGCGATACCAAATCGCCAACGGCCGTATGACGCGCTACGCCTCGCCGCCCGTTGCGACGGCCGGGGATCTGCGCCGGCTGCTGGACGCCTCGAGCGGCGCAGGCGCGTGGAGCGCGGTGCCGTTGATCGGCGGCGTCGGCGCGATCAACGCGCGGCTATACGTGCCGCGGGTCGGCTGGACCACGCAGATGAGCGAGGTCAGCGACGAAATCGCACGCAATGCCAACAACCTCAAAGTGCCGCAGTTCGGCAACGCGCCGCTCGAGCGCGCGGTCAAGGGGCTCGAACTGAGCATCGGCGCCACTTCGCTGCACGCGCCGATCACGCGTGTCTTTCTGGTCGGAGAGTGACGATGCGCATTCGCACCGCTGTCGTTCGCCGCCGCGTGGGGTCGCCCGCCCGCGTTATCGCGCGGCGCGGGCACCGGCGCGCGCGCGAACGTGGCGCGGCAATCGTCACAGCGCTTTTCGTCGTCACGCTCGCGGCGATTCTGGTCGCGAGTGTGCTCTGGCGGCAACAGATACAAGTGCGCCGTATCGAAAACCAGCGGTTGCTCGCGCAGGGGCAATGGGTGTCGCGCGGCGCGCTCGATTGGACGCGTCTCATTTTGCGCGCCGAAGCCGATACGTCGCCGACGATCACCTATCTTGGCGGCGTGTGGGCTGTGCCGATCGCGAAAACGCGGCTTTCGGACTTTCTCGGCAAGATCGGCGTTGCCCAGGCGGGGCAAGGCGAGGACACCTATGTCTCGGGCTCGATCGAAGACGCGCAGGGCAAGTTCAATTTGCGCAACCTCGTTTCAGTGCCGGCGCCCGGGCAGCTGCAAATCGATATCCAGCAGACGCTCGCTTTTCAGCGTTTGTTGCAATCGTTCGGCTTTGCGGGGCAGCAGCTAGCGAGGAAAACGGCGCTTTACCTGCGCGCGTCGCTCAAGCAGTCCGCCACGCGCTTTCAGACGCCGAACAATCCGTTGACGGGCAACACTCAACCGCAGCAACTCGGCGGCGCGGTGGGCGGCAACAATTTCACGAGCAAACCCGGGCTACAGGATACCGACGACGATTCGGGCGACATACCGCTGCAGATGATTAGCGTCGATTCGCTGCTGAACGTGCCGGGCTTCACCCCCGAAATCGTCGCGCGGCTGCGTCCTTTCGTGACGGTGTTGCCGACGCAAACGCCGATCAACATGAATACGGCGCCGGCCGAAGTGGTCGCAGCCATCACCCCGGGCATGACGGTCTCCACGGCGCAGGCGTTCGTTTCGCGGCGTCAGACCGTATTTTTTCGAAACACCAGCGACGTGACGCTGGCCTTGCGTGGCGCCGGGGCACCGCCGCAGGCGGCGGATACGAATTCGATTCCCATCGACGTCACGACGAGCTATTTTTTTGTCCATGGCCGCGTGCAGCACCGGCGCGCCGAAGTCGATCGCACGACGCTCGTCTATCGCGATCCGCTCACGCATTCGACGCGCATCGTGCGCGTCGAGGACGCGCCATGAGGCGGGTTTGCGAAGACATGAGCCAACCAGGAGAAAACGGCCTTTGAGCACGTTGATCGTATTTTTGCCGCCGCGTGATCCGGCGGTGCCGTCGCAGGAATGGCAGCTGCCGGAGATGCCTTTCGTCCTCGTCGACAAGAGTGGCCGCAAGGAACGCGCGGGCCGTGCGGAGCTCGCTTTTTTGCCGCGCGCATCGACAACCGTTCTCATCGTTGCCGCGCGCGACGTCCTGATGCTTGCCGCGACGTTGCCGCCGCTCAAGGGGCCGCGGCTCAGACAGGCGCTGCCCAACGTCGTCGAAGATCAACTGATTCAGGATGCGGCGACCTGCCATATCGCGCTCGATCCGCAGCCCCTCGCAACCGGGGCGCGTGTGCTCGCCGTCATCGACCGGGGGTGGTTCCGTTTCGTTGTCGAGGCGTTTTCGGCAGCCGGACATCGCAGCTTGCGTGCCGTGCCGGTGACGCGATGCCTGCCCGCGTCAGCCGTGGCCGTGCCGGCCGCCGAACTCGAGCCGGCGCTGGCTGATGCCGATGCCGCGGTGCCGCCGGCGGGCGCGCCGCCCTCGCCCGCTTCACCGGCATCGTCTGAATCGCTCGTTGCCGAGCCTCAGCCGGTCGTGGCGGCGCTGCTCGGCGCGGTTGGCGAGACGGCGCCCGCGATACTGGCCGAGACTGCCGCGAGCGGCTCGGCCGCGCCGCTCGCGCCCACCGAGCCGCGCGTCGAAGTGGCCATCGCCCGCGGCGCGCTCGGCGAAGGTCTCGCGGTTCCCGCTTCGATGCTGGCCTCGACGCTGTCGGCGCTGGCGGGCGGTCATGCGTTCGAGCTTTTCGAACTGACGGGCTTGCCGGGGAGCGAGCCGCGGCTCGAAGCGCCAGCACCTTACGGCACGCATGTCGCCGCCACCGCCGCCGCGTTGCCATTCGAGAACCTCGCACGAGCCGCGATCGACTGCCGCTTCGACCTTTGCCAGTTCGAGTTCGAGTCGCGGCCATGGCGGCTCGATCGCGCGACGGTGAGACGCTTGCGGTTGCCGATCGCTTTGGTCGCCGCGTCGCTCGTGGCGGCCATCGTCGGCGCCAATGTACAGTGGTTCATGCTGGCGCGCGAGCGCGATGCACTCAATGCGCAGATGACCGAACTGCTCCTCAACGCATTTCCGAAGACGGCCGCTGTGCTCGATCCGCCGGCGCAGATGAAATCGCAGCTCGAGCGTCTGCGGCTTGCCGCGGGCCAGATGTCGCCGGACGATTTCCTGTCGCTTGCCTCGCGGCTGGCCGCTGCGCTCGGGCCGCTGCCCGTCAATGGCATCGCGGCGCTCGACTATCACGATCGGCGGCTCGAGCTGACTTTCAAGCCGAACGTCACGGCCGATCCCGACTTGTTGACACGCCTCGCGCAACATGGCCTTGCCGGCCAGTTCGATAACAACACGGGCAAATGGACGATCAGAAACCGGAGCGTGCAATGAAAACGACGACCATGCTCGCCAACGCCTGGGCGGGGTTCTGGGCAGTGCGTACCGCCCGCGAGAAAACGCTGCTGACCTGGGGGGGCGTCCTGCTCGCCGTCGTGATCGCGTATTCGGTGCTATGGGCGCCGGCTCAGCAAGGGCGTGCCGAATTGCGCGCGTCGTTGCCAGCCATGCAGCGCGAGCTCGCGCAAATGGCGGCCGAAGCCGACGAGGCCCGCGCGCTCGCGCCGGCAGCGCTTGGCGCCGCGCCCACGGGCCTGGCGCTCAAGGATGCGCTCACTGCATCGCTGACGCAGGCAGGCTTTGTATCGCCTCAAGTGCAGCTTGCGGGCGAAGCCGTGCGAATCGAATTGAAGAATGCGTCGTTCGCGGCCTGGGCCATGTGGCTCGATGACGCCCGTCGGCAGTTCAAGGTCCAGGTCGTCGAAGCGCATGCGGCGGCGCTCAAGGTCGACGGTCAAGTCGATCTGACGGCGTCGCTGCAACCTCCTTCGGCCGCGCGCCCGGGCCACTGACAACGAGCCGAAACGTTTCTCGAGAGAACGACGAATGAATATCTGGATGCGCCGCATCGCTGCGGCGCTGCCCTGGCTCGGGATTGCCGCCGTGTCGTGTGTGGCCATGCTGCTCGCCCTATTTCCGGCGGCATGGGTCACGCCGCAGGTCGCCAAAGCGACGCAGGGGCACGTCAATTTCATCGATCCGCAAGGCTCGCTTTGGAACGGCTCCGCGACACTGATGCTGGCTGCCGGCACCGACGCGAGCGGTGCGACGGTGTTGCCGGGCCGGGTCGAATGGCAGACTGCGTTTTGGCCCCTGTTGACGGGGCGTTTTCATGTGAGCGTGCGGCAGACCGATGCGATGCCAAAGCCGACGACGCTCGATGCGACGTGGGGGGGAGCCAAGCTTTCGGCGAGCGATATCGCCTTACCCGCGGCGCTGTTGAGCGGCCTTGGCGCGCCCTTCAATACGCTGGATCTCAAGGGCACCGTGCATGTGGCGTGGACGGAGTGGCACCTGATTCGCAAGAACCTGTTCGGGCGCTTCGACGTGACGCTTAACGACATGGTATCGCGCGTCTCGCAGGTGAAGCCGCTTGGCTCCTACCGTATCTTGCTGCAGGCGCAGGGGGCAGCGTCCACGCTCGATCTGTCGACTCTCAAAGGACCGCTGCTTTTGAGCGGCCATGGGACGATCACCGCGAACGGTACATCGTTTCACGGTGAGGCGAGTTCGGCCCCGCAAGAGCGCGACAACCTCGGTGGCCTGCTCAATTTGCTGGGCCGTCCGACCGGCAC